>PXSB01000032.1 GCA_003023185.1 Halobacteriales archaeon QS_9_67_17
CACCGTCCGGTCGGAGAGGTCGACCCGGAGCACGCGGTCGGGAGCACGGCGCATTGGTCGGAGGAAGGAGGATCCCGGATATAAGCGTTTCCGGTACGGACGGGGGCAGTGTTCAGATACGAGTGACTCTGGAAACTATGAGGGTAATACAGTGTAGAAAGCCCCCGGTCGCTCGACTCGATGGGCTCGCTGCGGTCCTCGTCGGTCGCTTTGCTCACTCCTGCGGTCCTTACGTCACCCGTCTTCGTCGAGCGACCGGCCCCTTTCAGTCCCACCCACCGCAGTTGCTCGGTCGAGCGACGACCCGTTTGTCTGAGTACTACCGCGGACAGAACACTCGCCCTGCCGACGCGACACCCCTATGTCACTCCGACAGTCAGGCTGAAGTATGCGCGCGGGAGCAATCGTCGCCGGCGGGCGGTCGACCCGATTCGGCGACGCAGACAAGGCCGTCGCCGACCTCGCCGGCGTGCCGATGGTCCGCCGCGTCGCCGACCGCCTCGCCACGGCCACCGACACGCTCGTTGTCAACTGCCGACCCGACCAGCGCGACGCCATCGGCGCGGCGCTCGACGGCTACCCGAATCCCGTCGTCTACGCCGAGGATCCCGAACCGGATCAGGGGCCGATGGCTGGCATCCGCACAGCCTGTCGGGGGGTCGCTCGCACCGACGCGGAGTACGTCTTCGTCGCGGCCTGCGACATGCCGTTTCTCGACCCGGCGCTCGTCAATCTCTGCTTCGAGCGCGCGGCCGGCCGCGACGCCGCCGTCCCGCGACCCGACGAATGGTACGCGACGACCCACGCCGTCTATCGGGCCGAGGCGATGGCCGACGCCTGCGACCGGGCGCTCGCCCGCGGCGACCGGAAGGTCGTCGCGCCGCTCCTGGCGCGACGCTACGCGATTACGTCGACGACCCGCGACTCGTCGAGTTTCGTCAGCGCGACGCGGTCCACCCGGTCGGAGCGGGCCAGCGTCGCCTCGGCTATCTCGCGACCGACCGCTTCGAGGCGGTCGTCGTCGACCATGTTCACGACGGCGACGGCGGTCGCGCCGTCGAGGACGGCCTTCAGCCCCCCGTCGGCGCTCGCGAGCACGGCCGCCACGTCCTCGGACTGTATCTCGTCCCCGAGGGACCGATCCGCGATGTCGGCGACGCGCTCGGGTCGGTGGACGACGCCCTCGTCGAGCGGTTCGCCGACGGCGTGGGCACTCGCGATGGCCAGCACGGTGTCAGTGTTCGCCGGGAGTTGCGGCTCTCGCTCATTGGGAGCCTTGAGCCGTCGCATTCGCGCGCCGTCGGCCTTCACCAGCACAGGCCCCGGAGCGACGTTCCGGAGTTCGGCGACGACCTCGTTCTCGTAGCCGGCGTGACGCGACTCGTCGGCCGCGCCGGGGACGACCTCCAGCGGCCACGTCTCATTGCTCCGAACGGTCTCGGCCGGGTCGTCGGTCGTGGCGAGACGCGCGACCTCCTCGCGGTCGGCGAACGCCTTCGGAATCCGGACCGTCGCGGTGACGGTCGGCCGGTCGGTCGCGACCGCCAGCGCGGCCATCGCCGTTTTCTTCCCCCCTGCGCCGACCGCACAGACGATTCCCTCGGCCGCGAGCGCGTCCGCCAGTTCCATACGTGGTGTCGCTCCCCGGCCGGCAAGACGGTTACGACCGCGGTGTGAACGGTGTCCATGGAAGGGGAATCGATTAGTGACCGCTCCGCAATGTGGTTTCCATGTCTCGGTTCGAACCAGACGACATCTACGAGTACACGGGAGTCGTCGACGTGGCGCTCTCCCCTGACGGGGAGCGTGCGGCGTTCGTCACGTCCGAGTACGACCCCGACGAGGACCGCCGACGCAGTTCCGTGTTCACCGTGCCGACGGACGGCTCGCGCGACCCGCACCGACTCACCCGCGCCTCCGACGCGAGTTCGCCCGTGTGGGGTCCCGACGGCGAGAAGCTCGGCATCCTCGCCGCCCGCGAGAGGGACGTAGAACTGACCGTCGGCCCGCAGGAGGAGGAAGCGGAGGACGTAGACGAAGACGACGCCGAGGACGTCGGCGGCGACGGCAGCGGCGACGAGGGGCCGAAACAGCAAGTGTGGGTGTACGACCTCGCGCGCGGCGGCGACGCCCGTCAGATCACCGACCGCGACGAGGGCGTGCGCGCCTTCGACTTCGGCCCCGACGGGGACAGGGTCGTCTTCGACGCCCGCGACCCGACCGACGAGCAGTCTGACCGCCTCGAAACCCGGCGCGACGACGGCCCCATCGAGATCGAGCGACTCAATCACAAGGCGAACGGCGTCGGCTGGCTCGACGACGTGACCTCGTATCTGTTCGTCGCGAGCGTGGACACGCGTGAGAGTCACCGCCTCGACGACGCCTACGGCTCCGGCTCCTTCGAGGCGCTTTCGGGCCTTCAGCCCGCGTGGGGACCGGACGACCGTATCGCGTTCGTCGCCAACTACGCCGACGACGCCGAGGACTCCGCGGTGTACGACGTTCACACCATCGATCCCGACGGCTCGAACCGCGAGCGCGTCACCGACGGCGGCCGATTCTGTATGAATCCAACGTGGAGCCCCGACGGCGACCGACTCGCCTTCATCGCCCGCGACCCGCCGATGAACTGGTACCGCCCGGCAGAGGTACACGTCGCCGACGGCGACGGCATTCGCCCCGTGTCGGACGGTCTCGACCGAACCGTCGCTCTAAGCGCTGGCGTGTCGTGGACCGACGACAATACCTTGCTCGCGTCAATCGGCGACGAGGGGCGGACCCGGCTCGTCCGCTGTCACGCGGACGGGTCGCCGGCAGAGCGCGTCTTCGACGCACAGGGCGAAGACCGGACGTTCGGCGCGGCCGACGCCACCCCGAACGGTGTCGTTGGGACGCTCACCACCGCCGACGCGCCGCCGGACCTGTACGCGCTCGATGGCCTCGCCGACGCTCGGCGACTCACCGACCTCAACGCCGGACTGGTCGAGGAGTACGACCTCCCGACCCACGAGCGCGTGACGTTCGAGAACGGCGACGGCGACGAGGTGGAGGCGATCACGTTCCTCCCGCCGGGATTCGACCGCGACGACCCGGAGCCACATCCCACGGTCGCGCTGGTCCACGGCGGCCCGATGTCCTACGACACGCCCGGCTTCGACCTCACCCGCGCGTTCTTCACGAACGCCGGCTACGTCGTGACCTGCGTCAACTACCGCGGCAGTACCTCCTACGGCGGTGACTTCGCCGAACGGCTCCGCGGCAGTCGCGGCGAACTGGAGACCGACGACGTGGTGAGCGGCGTCGACCACCTCGTCGAGCGCGGCTGGGCCGACCCCGACCGGCTATTCTGCACCGGCTTTTCCTACGGCGGCATCACGAGCGCGCACGTCGCCGTCCGCGAAGACCGCTTCGCCGCCATCGCGCCCGAACACGGTATCTACGACTTCTACTCCAACTTCGGCACCGACGACAACCACCTCTGGCACGAGGACGAGTTCGGCCTCCCGTGGGAGAACGTGGAGACGTACCGCGACATCTCCTCGATCACCCGCGTCGACGAGATAGACACGCCGATGCTCATCACCGCCGGCGAGGAGGACTGGCGATGCCCGCCGACGCAGGCCGAACAGCTGTATCTCAGCGTCAAGAAACAGGACGTGCCCGCGAAGCTCGTCGTCTACCAAGACGAACACCACAACATCGGCGACCCGGAGCGGGCGATCCCCCGGATCGAGACGCTGCTGGAGTGGTTCGAGACGCACGACCCCGCGGTGGCGGACGACGAGGCATAGGGTCCCGCGCGTCGCTATTAGGGTAGCGAGCGAAGGTCGGACGCCGCGAGGCTCAGTCCTCGTAGACCCAGTCGGCGGCGTCGAGGTTCCAGTCGACGAGTTCCGCGTCGTCGAAGAACAGGTCGATTTCGCGCTCGTTCGCGCCCTCGTCCTCGTGGTCGGAGCCGTGGATGACGTTGTGGCCGAGATCCAGCCCGAGGTCGCCGCGGATGGTGCCCGGCGGCGACTCGGCGGGGTCGGTCTCGCCCATCATCTTGCGAACTTGGCGGGTGGCATCCGCCCCCTCCCAGACCATCGCGAAGACGGGCCCGGAGGTGATGAATTCGACGAGCCCCTCGAAGAACGGCTCCCCTTCGTGCTCGCCGTAGTGTTCGTGAGCGAGATCCTCATCGATCTGCATGAACTTCGCGCCGACGAGTTTCAGCCCACGGTCCTCGAACCGGGAGACGATCTCGCCGATGAGCCCGCGCTGAACGCCGTCGGGCTTCACCATGACGAAGGTGCGTTCGTCGTTAGTCACTGTTCGGCCTCCTCAGCGTCGTCCGCCTCGATGTCGTCGGCCTCGTCTTCCTCTGGGCCGTCGTCGGCTTCGGCGTCGTCGTCAACCTCGGGGTCGGCCTCGGCGTCGTCGGCCTCCCCTTCGTCCTCAGCCGCCGACTCCCCCTCGAATTCCGAATCCGACTCCTCGGACTCGTCGATGTCCTCGGCGGTCTCCGCATCTGTCTCCTCAGCGGCGTCCGGATCGGCCTCGTCCGTCGTCTCGACCGCTTCGACTTCTTGGGTCTCCACGGCCGGGCCGCCCTGCTGCTGGCCTGCTTCCGTCCACTCCACGTCGCGGGGTTCGCGACCGAGGTCGACGTTCTTCTCGCACTTCGCGGAGCAGAAGTGGTGTGTGGTGCCGTCGTTCAGCACGACCATCGTGCCCGTGCCGGGCTCGATGTCCGTGCCACAGAAGTCACATTCGCGTGTTCGGGGCATTACTGACCACCGATGGAGTCCGCCTCGCGGGCGGTTTCGCGCAGTTGGATCACGTCGCCGACCCGGACGGGACCGAGACAGTTCCGCGTGATGATGCGGCCCTGATTCTCGCCCTCCTTGATGCGGCACTTCACCTGCATCGCCTCGCCGTGCATCCCGGTCTTGCCGACGACCTCGATGACCTCGGCGGGCGTGGCGTCGCTCGCTTCCTCTTCTGCGGACATGGGCTTACTGGAGCTCCTCGATCTTCGAGGTGATGTCCTCGACCTCGTTGACGGCCTCGCCGGCGTCCGTGATGGCGGCGGCGGCGGAGCCGACGGACAGACCGGCCGCGTGGCCGATGTCGTCCTGCGTCTCGACGAAGACGTACGGCACGTCCTTCTCGTCGGCGAGCTCCGGGAGATGCATCACGACCTCCTCCGGCTCAACGTCCTCGGCGACGAAGACGAGCAACGCGTTGCCTCGCTCGACGGCCTTGGTCGTCTCGTTCGTTCCCTTCTTTACCGTGCCGGTGTCCCGAGCGACCTCGAGCGCCTCGATGGCGTCGTCTTCGAGATCGGCGGGCACATCGTAGTCTACGTATACGGGCATATGTGTGGTCACCTCCGACACGCCGGCTCGCTCCCCCCCGCCTCGACCCGAGTGGGGTCTGCAGCACAGTTGCCCGTGCCGCCTTAATCCTGAGCTAGGGGTGTCACAGCCGCGCGTCGGTGTAGTTCTGCGTACTAAACGCTGGCATAAAAGGGTGTTTGAACGCGTTCGCGGGTGTCGCGGGTTCGCACGGTGGGCGGCAATACGAGCGTAGTCCGTGATGGTGGTACAGAACGATTCAGATGGGGGTTTATTTCGAGACCGTCCCCCTCTGCGAGCGGCGGGGAATCGACGCGGTGCTGTCTTTCGATTCCGACTTCGACGGACTAATCGAGCGAATCACGCCCGACGGCTAATCAGATGTCGGCGTACTTCGGCTCCGCGACCTGCACGAGCTGTTTGCCGATGTTGACGCCCTCGAAGAGACCGAGGAACGCGTCGGGCGCGTTCTCGAACCCCTCGACGACGCTCTCGCGGTAGTCGAGTTTCCCCTCGGCTATCCACGAGCCGAGTTGCCGCATCGCTTCGCCCCACTGCTTGGGCCCATAATCGCGGACGAGGACGCCCTCGACCGTGCCGCGGGTCTCGATGAGCTTCGCCAGCTTCCGCGGGCCGGTCGGCACCTCCGTGGCGTTGTACTGGGCGATCTGGCCACAGACGACGACGCGACACCGGACGTTCAACAGTTCCCACACCGCGTCGGTCACCCCGCCGCCGACGTTGTCGTAGTAGAGGTCCACGCCGTCGGTCTCCTCGCGAAGCCGTGCGCGTACGTCCTCCGTCTCGTAGTTGACCGCGGCGTCGAAACCGAGGTCGTCGGTGAGCCACGCGGTCTTCTCGTCCGCGCCGGCGATGCCGATAACCTCACAGCCGCCGAGCTTGGCGACCTGTCCGACGACGCTCCCGACCGCGCCGGCGGCGCCACTCACGACGACCGTATCGCCGGGCGTCGGCTCGCCAACGTCGAGCAGCCCCCAGTAGGCGGTCACACCGGGCATCCCGAGCACGCCGAGGGCCGTCGACACCGGCGCGAGGTCCGGATTCACCGAGCGCAGGTCGTCGCCGTCGACCACCGCGTGTTCCGCCCAGTAGAGGCGCTCACCCTGCACCACGTCACCCTGCGCGAAGTCGGGGTGTTCCGAGTCGACGACCTCCGCGACGATGCCAGCACGCATCGGGTCGCCAACCGCCCACGGGTCGGCGTAGCTCTCCGCGTCGCGCATCCGCCCGCGCATGTACGGGTCGACCGACTGGTACAGCGTCCGGACCAGCCCCTCGCCGCGGTCGGGGTCGTCGAGTTCAGTCGTCTCCAGCGCGAAGTCGTCTGCCGTCGGTTCGCCCGTGGGCCGCGAGTCGAGCACCCACTGTCGCGTCTCCATACCGGTCCGTTTCTCGGGGGTTCCTTGACCGTTCCGACGACCGAAAGCGGCTTTCCGTCGCCGTGGCTCCCTCGGGTATGGACGAGGCGGTACGCGCGCTCGTCGCCGAAGCACGCGCCACCGACGAGCGGCGCGCGGTCGCTATCCACGGGGACCGCAAGGACTGCTACGAGGCCGCCCGCCATACGCTCGATGCTGCCGACATCGACGGGACGGACACCACCTGTCTCACCGAGGCGGACATCGGGCCGACCGAACACCTGCCGCCGGCCCGCTCGGGCGAACTGCTCGGCCGGACGCGGACGGCGGTCGTCGTCGACTGCCACGACGAGTGTCGGCCGAACGCGCTCGGGCGGGCCGTCGGTGCTGTCGACGGCGGCGGCCTCCTCCTACTCCTGTCGCCGTCGCTCGACGCGTGGCCGGAGGAACGCGACGGCTTCGACGAGCGTCTCGGCGTCCCGCCCTTCGGTATCGAGGACGTAGCCGGGCGATTCCGCCAGCGACTCGTCCGGACACTTCGCGAACACCGCGGTGTGGCGATATACGACGCCGACGCGGAGATGTGGGAGGCCGACGGTCTGACGCGGCCGGCACCGCGACTGGCGCCCGACTCGCCGACCTCGCCGCAGTCGGGCGCGTTCTCGACCGCGGTGTACGACGCCTGCCGCACCGCCGACCAGATGGACGCCGTGCGCGCACTCGAAGCGCTCCGCGACCCCGGCGAGGCCGTCGTCGTCGAGGCGAACCGCGGGCGGGGGAAGTCGGCCGCCGCGGGACTGGCCGCCGGTGCGCTCGCCGCCGAGGGCCGAGACGTGCTCGTCACCGCGCCCGGATACCGGAACGCGGCGGAGGTGTTCGACCGCGCGGCGGCCCTCCTCCGGTCGCTCGACGCGCTCGACGCCCGTCCGAACGACCCCCCCGTCCGCGCGACCGACGGCGGGCAGGTCCGGTTCGCGAAGCCGCCCGATGCCGTTGAGGAGATGGCCGACGCCGTCGTCGTCGACGAGGCGGCGGCGGTCCCCGTCCGACTACTTGAGGAGTTGGCCGACGGGGAGGTACCGGTGGCGTTCGCCACGACAGTCCACGGCTACGAGGGCGCGGGTCGGGGCTTCGACGTTCGGTTCCGCGACCGACTCGACGCGAGCGACCGAACGGTGACCACCGTGCAGTTGGCGGAGCCGATCCGCTACGCCGCCGGCGACCCAATCGAGGTGTGGGCGTTCCGCGCGCTGCTGTTCGACGCCGCGCCGCCAGTTTCGTCGCTCGTCGCGGACGCCACTCCGGAGACGACGCGCTACGTCCGGATCCATCCGGAGACGCTCAGTGACGACGAGCGTCTGCTCCGGGAGGCGTTCGGCCTGCTCGTCGCCGCCCACTACCGGACGGAGCCGGACGACCTTGCGCGGTTGCTCGACGCGCCGAACGTGACGACGCGCGCGCTCCTCCACGAAGGCCACGTCGTCGCCGTCGCGCTGCTCGCGTGGGAAGGTGACCTCTCGCCCGAGCAACGCGAGCGGATGTACGAGGGCGAGTACGTCCGCGGTAACATGCTCCCAGACGTGTTGACCTCACAGCTCCGCGACTTGGAGGCGGGGAAGCCGCGCGGCCTCCGTGTCGTCCGCATCGCCGTCCATGAGCGCGTCCGGTCGCAGGGACTCGGCTCCGCACTGCTCGATGCCGTCACCGCCGAGTTCGGGCCGGACGGGTCGACTGCTCCGTCCGTCGGCGACGACCACGGTCCGGACCCGGTTGAGCGTCGCCACCGCGAGCGCGGTGGCTCGTTCGATTATCTCGGCGTCGGCTTCGGGGCGACGCCGCGGCTGCTCCGCTTCTGGACGCGGGCCGGCTACCGGACCGTCCACCTCTCGACGACGCGCAACGACAGCTCCGGCGAGTACTCCGCGCTGCTCGTGCATCCGCTCACGGACGCGGGCGCGGCGCTGCTCGACCGCAACGGCGGTTGGTTTCGCAGACGGATCGGCGGCGTGTTGACCGATGGGCTGGACGACTGTGACCCGGCGGTGGTCGTCGGGACGCTTCGCGCGACGCCCGGCACCGTCGCTCTCAACCTGACCGACCGTGAGTGGCGCGCGGTCGCCGCGGCGGCGTACGGGCCGGGCCACTACGGCTTCTCGCCACGGCCGTTCCGACGGCTCGCACTCCGAGCTATCGCGGACGGTACTGTCGATGGTTCGGACGCCCACCTGCTCGTCCGGAAGACGCTGCAGGCGACACCGTGGGACGTGGTCGCCGACGAACTCGACTTCGCCTCGAAGCGAGCGTGTGCGCTGGCGTTCGCCGAGATGATGCGAGCGCTCGTGGAGCAGTACGGGACGGCACCGGCCCACGAGGAGGCCGACCGGTTCCGGTGAGCGAGGTCAGTCGATATCGATGCCGCGCGGCCGGAACTCGAAGCGTGCGCCGCCGTCGTCGCTCTCAGTCACGGTTACGTCGTAGCCGTGGGCTTCCGCGATTTCGCGGACGAGCGCGAGGCCGAATCCGGTGCCGTCCCGCTCCGTCGAGAAGCCGCCCCTGAACACCTGTGCGCGGTTCGACTCCGGAATGCCGGTGCCGTCGTCGGCGACGTAGAAGCCGCTGTCGAGCAGGCCGACGCGAATCTCGTCGGCGTTCCCGTGTTCGCTCGCGTTGCGAAACAGGTTCTCGAAGAGGCGTTCGAGCCGCGTCTCGTCACCTTCGATGGTCACGTCGTCCGTGACATCAAGCGTCGTGTCAGCGACATCGGTCGTGGCCCACGCCGAGCGTGCGACCGCACCGAGCGACAGCTCCTCCGGCTCCCGGACCTGTCCGCCGAGGCGGGCGGTCGCGAGCGCGTCGTCGATGATGTCGTCCAGCTGTTCGAGCGCGTGTTCGACGTGGTCGAACGCTTCCGGGTTCCCGTCCTCGCGGGCGATTTCGAGGTAGCCGACGGCGACCGACAGCGGCGAGCGGAGGTCGTGACTGACGACGCTGGCGAACTGGTCGAGTCGCTCGTTCTCGCGGGCGTACTCCTCGCGGGCGCGCTTCTCCTCGAGTTCGTAGCTCAGCCAGCGGGCGAGCAGCCGGACGTACGTGCGGTCGAACGCCGAGAAGCCGGCGTCCTTCGGCTCCCCATCGGTGAAACAGACCGTTCCGAACGCCTCGTCGTCGACGCTGATCTGCCCGCCGATGTAACACGCCGAGTTCAACTCCGTGTACGCCGGGTCCTCGGCCCACCCCTCGTTCGGCGCGTCCTCGATGACGACCAAGTCGTCGCTCGTCAGCGTCTCGCGGCAGTACACCTCTTCGAGCGTGGTGGTCTCGTCCAGCTCCGTCGAGCCGTCGCCGACGAGGACGATGGGTTCGTAGAAGCCCTCCTGAATCGTGTTCAGCGCCGCGGTACCGGTGTCGAGATAGCCGCGTGCCACGTCGAGCAGGCGCTTGACCTTCTCGCGGAACGGCCGGTCGCTCGCGCAGACCTCCCACAGTTCGCCGAGCGCGTCGAGACGCCGCGTGAGCTCCCCTCGCATCCGCTCGCGGTCGGTCACGTCGTGGTACTGCTCGACGCGGCCGCCGGCGAGTCCGCCCGTCGTGATCGGATGACTCCGGTACTGGAGCCACCGCTCCGGGCGGTCGTCGCCGGGGAGAACGTGACACTCGAACCGCTCGGTGTCGTCGGCGTCGCGCGCGACCCGAACCCGGTCGCGGAACTCGTCCGGCTGTTCGACCGCCGGCGTGAGCTGATCGCGGATGACGGTTCGCTCGTCGCTGCCGACGAGTCGGCCACGGTCCGTTCCGAAGAAGTCGGCAACAGCGTCGTTTGCCCACCGCACCTCGCCGTCGTTGGAGACCACGACCACGCCGACGGACGACGACGCGAGCGCCTCGGACAGCGCCACCTCTACGCCGCTCTCGGCGTGTCCCCGTCCGTCGGCTCGGACCGGCGCGAGGTCGGTCGGGAGCGCGTCCCGTATCCGGTCGAACACCGCACGGACCGGCTCCGCTTCGTCGCTCGGTCGGACGTAGCCGGTGGCACCGGCGTCGACCGCCGCAGCGGCGACCGACTCGTCGCCCGCCTCGGTGACGAGCACGAACGGGCAGTCGTCGTGGCGCGCACGGACCGCTCGCAACAGGTCGAGGCCGTCCGTCTCGCCGAGCGCGTAGCCGGCGACCACGACGTCGATGTGCTCGTCCGCCAGCCGAGCGAGGGCACGCTCGGGCGTCGGTTCTCTGACGAGGTCCACCCCCGCAGAGCGACGGGAGAGAGCGACATCACCGAGCGGGTCGGGCGTCTCGGGGATGTAGAGGACGCGAGTGGGGGTGTCCATGGCCAACGCGAGTGTCGACTCGCATAAAAGTCCACGGCCGTCGTGCGGTCGTGGAGGCCGAGGCACTCGTCTGGTGACGCTCAAACTCGGCCGTGGCGACGAGTCGCTGAGACGGAAATCGGGGCGTAGCGGTTACTTTCGGCCGGTGCGGCCGGGGTCCACGTCGATGGCGTCGACCGGACAGATGTCGACACACAGCATGCAGTCGATACACTGCGACTCGTTGGCGGGATCGGCTTTGATCTCCGACTCCGGGTGGCCCGGCGTGTCGACCCACTCGAACACGTCGACTGGGCAGTCCTCCAGACACGCGCCGTCGCCCAGACAGATGTCGAAGTCGACGGCGACGTGTGTGCCGTGAATGCCGAGTTCGTCCGGTTCCTCGACCGGCCCCCACACGTCGTGGCCGTTGTGTTCCTCGACGACCTCGCGTGACTCCTCGAACTGCGGATCGATAGCCATGTCATCTGTTCCGCGTCGGATACTTATATTCCTGTATCAACGCGCCGTTTCGCGTAGGTTGATACGGCCGGACGCCGAGGCTCGTCGTATGTACCTAGCCGACGAGGCGTGGCCCGACCTCGAAGCGTACTTCGAGTCGGAGTCGCTCGCGCTCGTGCCGCTCGGGTCGACGGAACAGCACGGTCCGCATCTCCCGGAGTCGACGGATCACATCATCGCCGAGGAACTAGCCCGGGAAGCCGCGGCCCAGACTGGGTATCTCTGTACGCCGACGGTGAACGTCGGTATCTCGCGGCACCACCGCCAGTTCCCGGGGACGATGTGGGTCTCGCCGGACACGTTTCGCGACTACGTCCGCGAGATAACGCGCAACCTCACGTATCACGGCATCGACCGCGTCGTCTACGTCAACGCGCACGGCGGCAACGTCGACGCGCTCCGCGAGGTGGCGAAGGACCTCCACGCCGCCGAGGAGTGTTACGCGCTGGAGTGGATGTGGGACGAGTCGATCCCGGACCTCGTCTCGGAGCTGTTCGAGCACAACGGTCCCCACGGCGGCCCGAAGGAGACGGCGATGCTCCGGTATCTGACCGACCTCGTCCATGCCGACCGACTCGCAGAGGCACGCGACGGCGGCGTCCGCGACATCTGGAACGAGGAGGAGGCATACCAGAACGGCGCGGCGACGTTCTTCGACGCGCGAGACAACAGCGACAACGGCGTCTTCGGCGACCAGACGGACGCGACGGCTGAAAAGGGCGAACGGCTGTTCGAGGCGGCCACGGAGCAGTTGTGTGAACTCTGTGAGTGGCTCGCCGCACGCGACGAGGCAGAGCTACTGCCTGCCGACCCGGTTTAGCGGGCGTACAGCTTCTCCCCGAGCAGGCGGTCGGGGTGGTCGTCGTCAGGCGTGACGGCGACGTAGGGTCGGTCGACGGGGCCGAACACGTCGACGACGCGACCCACCTCATCGAGCGACTCGTCGACCGCAGTCGCTCCAACGTCGGGTCGGTCGTCGTCGGGAAGTTGGGCGACGAGCAACCCCTGTGCGGTCGACGTGACTTCGCCGAGACGGTGCATACGTCGACTCGGACGGCGACGGGTAGGACTCTTTCGGGTTCGGTCGCGCGCCGGTAGGTCGTGCCGGCGGTCGTCGTAGTGGCTGGCCGTCACCGGAACGACACCGACTGCTCAGCCGCGGAGCGCACCCAGATACGCGGCGACGGCACCGAGCAGATCAGACTTTCCGGCGTCGTCGGCGTCCTTCACCAGCACGCGACCCCGGGGTTCGTACTCGCGGGGATACTGCTTGTTGCGCTCGATGACGGCGTCGTAGCCGACCTGCTGGACGGCCTCGGCGATCTCGTCGACCGTCGGCTCCGGCACCGCGAGGTCGCTCGACACCCGTCGGCCCTCGGAGCGTGTCAGCTCCGCGTCGAACTCGGCGGGCCACAGCACGTTCTCGACCATGCCGGAATCTCACGACTCGGGCTTATACCTCTTGTTTAACTCAGTGGGTGACATTCAGCTAAGCTTGGATGGGTCGCCGCAGCAAGTGTGACGAACTTGGAAGCCCCCGGACGCTCGACCGTCCGCGGCTCGCTGCGCTCCTCGCTCACTCCGTTCGCTGCAGTGCTTGCGTCGCCGGGGACGGATCGAGCGCCCGGCCCCTTCCAGTCCCCCCGACCGCACTCGCTCGGGCAGCCATCGCGTATCTGAGCACTGCCGTCCGTGGACGACGGGAGCGGGTGACTTTTGCGCCCGGGCCCACACCGTGGCGACATGGAGTTCACCGCGGAGCAGGCGGCGATACGCGACACCGTCCGCGACTTTGCCGCCGAGGAGGTGCGCCCGACCGCTCGCGAGGCCGACGAGACGGAGACCTTCCCCGAGGACGTGTGGGACGGCCTCGCCGACATCGGCGTCACGGCGATGACGACGCCCGAGGAGTACGGCGGTCTCGACGTCGACGGCCTCACCTACGCGCTGGTGAACGAGGAACTGGCGCACGGCCAGCTCGCGGTTGCGACGGCGCTGTCCGTCCACTGTCTCGTCACCTCCTGTATCGCGGAGTTCGGCGACGAGCCACAGCGAGAGGAGTTCCTGCCAGCGATGGCCGACGGCCGCCCCGTCGGCTGTTTCGCGCTCTCGGAACCGGACGCCGGCTCGAACCCCGCACAGATGTCGACGGAAGCCCGCCGCGAGGGTGATGAGTACGTGCTCAATGGGACGAAACAGTGGATCACGAACGGGCAGCGAGGCGACGTGGTCGTCGTGTTCGCCAAGACCGACCGCGAGGACCCGGAGACGATCACGCAGTTCGTCGTCCCGAAAGACACCGACGGCGTCGAGATCGGCGAGCCGGAGGAGAAGCTCGGCCTGCGCGGCTCGGACACGACGACGCTCACCTTCGACGGGGCGCGGATTCCCGCCGAGTACCGGCTGACTGAGGAGGGACGCGGGCTCTCGGCGGCGCTGTCGATCCTGACGGGCGGTCGGGTCGGCATCGCCGCACAGGCCGTCGGCCTCGCGCAGTCGGCCATCGACGAGGCGCGGGCGTACGCGACCGACCGCGAGCAGTTCGACCAGCCCATCGCCGACATTCAGACGATCCGGCACAAGTTAGCCGACATGGAGACGGAGACGCAGGCGGCGCGGCTACTCACCTACGACGCCGCGGAGGAGTTGGACGAGGGCGAACCCCCGGCGAAGGCTGCCTCGATGGCGAAGCTGCGCGCCTCGGAGACGGCGACGGACGTGACCAACGAGGCCGTCCAGATTCACGGCGGCTACGGCTACACGACGGATTTCCCCGTCGAGCGCATGTACCGCGACGCGAAGATCACCACCATCTACGAGGGCACGTCGCAGATCCAGCGGACGGTCATCGCCCGGGAACTGCTCGACTGAATGGCGGTCGTCTACGACCTCGACGGCACGGTCGTCCGGCTCGCTGTCGACTGGGACGCCGTCACGCGTGAGGTGGCCGCGACGCTCGAACGCCGCGGCGTCACGGTCCCCGACGACGCCGATCTGTGGAAGCTGTTCCGGCTTGGCCGGGAAGCAGACCAGATCGATGCTGTCGAACGCGTCATCTCCGCACACGAGCGAGCGGGTGCCCGCGAGAGCGAGCGACTGGCGTGTGCCGACCTGCTCGCCCGGGACGCCCCGACGGCCGTCTGTTCGCTCAACAGCGGCGGCGCTTGTCACATCGCGCTCGGGCAGCATCGGCTCCGTGAGCACGTTCCGGTCGTCGTCGGCCGCGACGCCGGGCCGTGGGAGAAACCCGACCCCGAACCGCTGCTCGCAGCCATCGACCGGTTGGGTGTCGAACCGGCGGAGACGACGTTCGTCGGCGACGGCGAGCGCGACGAGCGAACCGCCGAGGGGGCGGGCGTCGAGTTCGTCTACGCCTCCGAGTGGGCGCGACGCGCGTAGAGATACACCACGACGGCGGTGACGAACCAGACGACCGACCCGACGCGAACCGCGAACAGCGCCTTCCCTTGCCACGTCGGCAGCGTGACTGCGAGCGAGGCGATTGCGACCACTGGCGCGCCGATCAGGATAGTGGTCACGAAGGTGACCTGCATCACCCACCCGAAGTCGACTCCCTCCGAGTCGTGCGTTTCGACGCGCTCCGGCACAGTCCGAGATGGCAGCCGCGGCGGTAAGCGGTTACGGTCTCTGTTCACCGGTGCCGGTAAGTCAGCCAAGCACGACGAGGGGAGTATGGACGCAGCAGGGACGGTACGGGCCTACTACGACGCGCTACGGGCGGGGGAGCCACTTTACCCCTTCTTTCACGAGGCCGAGACGACGGTGAAGTTCGGCATCGGCGAGACGCTCCGCGGCTACGAGGCCGTCCGCGAGGGGCTTCGCGACCAGACGGCGACGACCAGCGACTGGGAAGTCGAGTCGTCCGATCTGGTCGTCGGGGCGGACGGGCCGAGCGCATGGTTCGCCGACCGCGTGTTCATGGGGTGGACCGACGAGACGCGCGACGAGCGACTCGAATTCGACACGCGGTGGTCCGGGTCGCTGCGCCGGGTCGACGACGAGTGGGCGTTCACCGGGATGCACGTCTCGTGTCCGGTGCGCGACCCGGAGCGAGCGACCGGCGGGGTGACACGCTGATGGTCGATCCGGTCAGCACGGAGGAGCGAGAGCAGTTCACGCTGAAACTGAAGCTCGGTCTCACGGCCATCGTCGCGCTGTCGGCGGGACTCATCGCGGTGCAGGGGGGCGCGTCGCTGCCGAGCATCGCCGGTGCCGTCGCCGGCGGCGGGGTCGTCGGCGCGGCGCTCATCTGGTTCGTCTTCCCGGGCACCGGCAAGCGACAGCCCGAGGGGAAGCGCGAGCGATTTTAGTGTGGCTACTGTTCGGATACGCGATGGCTGCCTGAGCGAGTGCGGTCGGGTGGGACTGGAAGGGGCCGGTCACTCGCCGACGCACGACGACGCAAGGACCGCACCGCGAGCAATGCGAGCGGGAGGACCGCAGCGAGGCGCGCGAGGCGAGCGACCGGGGGCTTCCAAGCTCGTCATAATAGCTGTGGCGGCTTATCCAGTCTTATTTGAATACCTCTCCGAGACGCGGTACAAACGGTTCCTTGATTAGCTGTGACATACGAGTGGCTCGCATGGCAGACGCAGCCGTCGTCGGCGCCGGCATGACGGAGTTCGGCGTCCACGACACGACGCTACAGGAACTGTTCGGCGAGGCGGCGTTCACCGCGCTCAACGACGCGGGCGTGGAGACGGGGGCGCTCGACGCGCTCTACTTCGGCAACGCGATGGGCGGACAGACAGAAAACGAGACGCATCTCGGCCCGCGGGTCGCCAGTCACATCGGCGCGGCGGGGCTCCCGGTCCAGCGGTTCGAGGACGCCTGCGCTACCTCGGCGAACGCGTTCAAGAATGCGGTGCAGGCCGTCGAGGCGGGCGTGCACGACATCGCCCTCGTTGGCGGCGTGGAGCGGTGTACCCCCGTGACCGGCAAGGAGACGCCCGAGATGACGCGCATCTTCGCCTCGGCCTCCCACCGGCAGTACGAGCAGCCGACCGGTCTCACCTTCCCCGGCGTGTTCGCGCTGCTCACGAAGCGGCACATGCACGAACACGGGACGACGGAGGAGCAACTGGCCGAAGTCGCGGTGAAGAACCACGCGCACGGCACGCACAATCCTCGCGCCCACTTCGGGAAGGAGACGACCGTCGAGGAGGTGCTGGAGGGACCGGTGGTCGCCGACCCGTTCCGGCTGATGGACTGCTGTCCGTTCTCCGACGGCGCGAGCGCGGTGGTGGTCATCTCCGGAGACCTTGCCGACTCCTTCGACGCGCCCGTCGACGTGGGTGGGGTCGGCCACGCGACGGACGTGGTGCCCCTCGGCGACAAGGCGGACCTGACCGCGACGCAGGCCGCGCGCGACGCCGCGAGCGCGGCGTACGAGGAAGCGGGTATCACCGCCGACGACGCCGACTTCGCGGAGGTGCACGACTGCTTCACCGGCGCTGAGGTGCTCGCGAGCGAGGCAATCGGCTTCGCGCCCGACGGCGAGGGGGGTACCTACGCCGCAGAGGGTCGCACGTCGCTCTCGGGCGACCGCCCGATCAACCCCTCTGGCGGCCTGAAGGCGAAGGGCCACCCTATCGGCGCGACCGGCACCGCACAGATCGTCGAACTGACCGAGCAGATTCGGGGGACGGTCGGCGAGCGACAGGTCGCGGACGCCGACGTGGGCGTCGCACACAATCTCGGCGGCGACGCGGCGACGACCGTCGTCAGCGTGCTGGAGGCACACTCGTGAGCGACCTATCTTACGACGAGTGGGCCGACGCCGTCCACGAGGGCCGACTGCTCGGTCTCGCGTGCTCGTGCGGCCACACGAACGGGTCGCCGACCGCCGCCTGCCCGCACTGCGGGTCGCGCGACCTCGAACGGGTCGACCTCCCGACGGAGGGGGTCGTCCACACGGAGACGACGATACAGGTGCCGCCGGAGACGTTCGAGACGCGCGGCTATCAGGTGGTCGTCATCGAGGTCGGCGACGCTCGCGTGATGGGCCGCGTCGAGGAACCGTCAGTCGAGATCGGTGACGAGGTGACGCTCACGGGCACCATCGCGGAGGACGACGACCGGCCCGCGCCGGTGTTCGAGGCCCGCTGAGGCGTTCTCCGCGAGATTAACCGTATCACGGGCAAGGCTGTCTCCTTTTCAGTTCACTCGACGACTGGGACTGACGTGTAAGCGTGTTTCATGAGTAAATTTATTTAACGAACTGTCGAGTGAGACGTGTACCATGTCGAGACTCAGACGGTCGGTGCAGTCCGTGGGACAACGCATGGCGGCGTGGTCCGAGAAGTGGGTGCCGAGTCCGTATCTGTTCGCGATCATTCTGACCGTGATCGCGTATCTGGCTGCCATCGGTCTCACCTCGGACGGGCCGTATCAGAACATCATCAACTGGTACAACGGCTTCTGGGACCTGCTGACGTTCGCGATGCAGATGGTGCTCATCCTCGTGACTGGGTTCGCGGTGGCGGATTCTGATTTCGTCAGCAAGTACCTCGACAGTCTCGCCTCGTGGCCGGACAACAACACGCAGGCGGCGGGGCTGGTGGCAGGGGTGGCGCTGGCGTTCGGCTATCTGCACTGGGGCATCGGTCTCATCGTCGGTGCCATCTTCGCCATCTTCGTCGCCCGGGCGGGACGACAGCAGGGGCAGACGTTCCACTACCCCATCCTGTGTGCGGCGGGGTACACGAGTCAGGCCATCTGGCACGTCGGTCCCTCGACCAGCGCGGGACTCCTCTCGGCGACCGAGGGACACGTCTTCGCCGACGTCTTCGGCGTGGTGCCGCTCTCCGAGAGCGTCTTCACCCTGTACGCGTTCGGGATCGCGGTGCTCGTGTTCGTAACCGTCGTTCCGACGCTCGCGTACCTCGCGCCCGACGAGGCGGACTCGAAAGGCATCGAGGAGTACGCCCCGAGCCTCGTCCAAGAGAGCGGTAGCGACGGCGAGGGTATCGCAGCCGACGGGGGTAGCACCGCGTCGGAGATGGACGTGGACCTCGAGGACATCGAGGGACCACGAACGCCGGCGGACAGGCTCAACGAGAGCCGTCCCGTCGCGTATCTCCTCGCGACGGGGATGTTCGTCTACGTGATCCAGTACTTCGTCAACGCCGGTGGCATCGGCGAGGCGCTGAACCTCAACGTGTTCAACTTCACGTTCATCGCGCTCGGGCTCGTCCTCCACCGGACACCGGAGGCGTACGTGGACGCCATCCGCGACGCCACCGAGGGCGCGGCGGGCATCATCCTGCAGTTCCCCTTCTACGCCGGCATCCTCGGTATCGTCAGCGGGTCGGGCCTCTCGGACATCATCGCCGAGGGTCTCCTGGCCGTCGCGACGCCGGAGACGTTCCCCGTCGTCGCGTGGCTCCTCGGTGGCATCATGAACCTGTTCGTCCCCTCCGGCGGGGGCGAGTGGGGGATCATCGGCGGCATCGTCGGCAGCACGGCACAGGAACTCGGGGTGCCCGTCGGCAAGGCCATCATCGCCTACGGCGTCGGCGACATGTGGACTAACATGTTCCAGCCTTTCTGGGCGATTCCTCTCCTCGGGTTGACGAAGATGCGCGCCCGAGATATCCTTGGCTACACGATGGTCGTGATGATCGTGCTCACGCCCGTCTTCGCACTGGGGCTGTACTTCCTCCCCTACTGAGCCCCGAGTTCGGTGGCGGCCTCCAACTGCTCCGCGAGATAGACGGCAATCGGTGCCGGCTCCTCCTCGACGAAGCGCGCCAGCTCCTCGTCCGCGTCGTCGCCCGACGCTTGTTCGACCACGACGGTCGGGATCCGTTCGATGCCGTACGCCTCGACCTTCGGGCCGGACTTCGAGCCGTCGTCGTGTTTCTCGACCGGGTAGTGGTGGACGCGTTCGGTCGGAACGTCCGCGGCCGCCAGCGCGGCCCCGAAGTCGGGCAACTGCGACCGGCAGTCCTTACACCAGTCGCCGCCCCACACGTGTATCTCTACGTCGTCGGCCAGCTCGGCGAGCGTCGCGACGCTCTCCTCGTAGGAGTCCGCGTCCCACGCCGGATTCGGTCGCATCGTTTCGAGTTCCATGCCTTCTCTATCGACCGCTCGGTGTTAACGTCGGCGTCCGTCACAACCGGCCGTCGCCGCGGTCCGCGAGATCGGCAGAGGCTGCCGGTGACCGCAGACGCCTTACGCGTCGGGGGAAAATCGCGGATAATGAACCGAAGCATCCTCGGGACCGTCGGGTCGCCGCTGGTGCAGGTGTCGTCGCCGCCGGGGAGCGTCGTCGCCGCCAAGATCGAATCGAAGAACCCCGGCGGGAGCGCGAAGGACCGGCCCGCCCTCGCGATGTTCGAGGCGGCCGAGGCGGCGGGGGAACTGTCGCCGGGCGACACGGTCGTCGAACCCACCTCCGGCAACACCGGCATCGGTATCTCGATGGTCGGAGCTGCGAAGGGGTACGAGGTCGTCGTCGTGATGCCTGCCTCCAAGTCGCCGGAGCGACAGGATGTCATGCGCGCCTACGGCGCGACGCTCGAACTCGTCGAGGGCGGCATCTCCGCCGCGAAGGACCGAGCCGACGAGATCGAACAAGAGCAGGGGGCCGTCCAACTCCGGCAGTTCGAGAACGAGGCGAACCCGCAGGCCCACTACGCGACGACCGGCGACGAGATACTCGAACAGGTGAACGGCGAGGTGGACGCGCTCGTCGCCGGCGTCGGCACCGGCGGCACCCTCTCCGGCATCGGCCGGCGACTCCGCGAGGAGTTCCCAGACATGGAAGTCGTCGCCGTCGAACCCGCAGCGAACGCCGTCCTCTCCGGCGAGGAACCCGCTGACGACGACTTCCAAGGGATGGGACCGGGGTTCGTCTCGCCGAATCTCGACACCGACCTCGTTGATGACGTGGTCACCGTCTCCATCGACGAGGCCGAGGCGGAGTGTCGCCGACTCGCCCGCGAGGAGGGTATCCTCGTCGGGCAGTCGTCGGGCGCGTCGAATCTCGCGGCCAAGCGGGTGGCCGAGCGACTGGCGAGTGACACCGACTGCCCGGGGCCGGACGGAACGACCGACGTACTCGGCGGCGACCCCGACGCTACCGGCGACCTGCCGGACGACTGCCCGCTCGTCGTCACCGTGTTCTGGGACTCCGGCGAGCGCTACATGTCGACCGGGATGTTCGATTAGCGCTCGGCCGGAGTCTCTGCCGACGCGTCACCGAACGCCTCGCGGACGAACGCCGTCGTCGCCGTGTCGAAGACGAGCCCGACCGGCGCGAGCGCGAGTGCGGCCACGCCGCCACCGACGGGGCCGAAGTTGGCGAATAGGAGCGTCGCGGGGATCGAGACGGCGGCCCCGGCGAGGAGATAGCCGGCGAAGAAGTCGAGCGCCTCGCCGCCCTCGCGGGTGAACGCGAGTCCGCGGTCGATTGCCTCGCGGAGCCCAACGTCCTCGACGACGACCACGTACGGTACCGGATACAGCAGGTATGCAGCGACGAGCGTCGCCGGAACGACGACGAACAGCAGAGCCGGAGCCGTCGCGGCGGCGAGGATACCTACGAGCGAACCGGCCGCCACAAGCGCCTCGAAGCTGAGTATCGGTCGGAGATAGCGCCGCACGTCGGCGCCGAATCGGAGCGCCTCGCCGTCCAGCGTCCGGACGATGCTGCCGAGATAGCCGGCCCCCAGTACACCTGCGAGGAGTGCCGTCACGATAGCGCCAGCGACGGCGAGAGCGAGATCGTCGGGCGAGACGGTTAGCCCACCGCCGGTCGACGGGAGACTCAGGAACTCCCACGCAGTCGTCACCGGGAGCGGCGTGGCGAAGGAGACGCCGATGTGGAAATCGACTGGCGCAGCGAGTCGCCGGAACTTCGCTCCCGAGGCGAACGCGACGACAGCGGGAACGGCGGCGAGTTCCCACCTATCGTCGAGGGCCTCGGCTGCACGTGACAGTCGGTCGACAATGGAGGGCATACGGCCAGCGGTCGCACGGTTCCATCAAACAGCTTACGCTTCGAACTCCTCGCGAGTGACCCGCACGCGGAGCGTGTCGTCCACGTCGCGGAGGTCGTACTCCGGGAGTTCGTGGTCCGTGCGCGCGACGAACATCGGCTCGACCAGCCGCTCGCCGTCGATGCCGTACATTTTCAGGAACCGCTCCGACGCGTCGGGTGCGATTTCGTCGTCGCGAATTGCGGTCGCCAGCTCGCGGGAGAGCCACTCCTCGTCGCTGACCGAGGGCTCGAGAACGAGCGCGGCGTCGGCGAAGCGGACGAGATACCAGTTGAGGTCGTTGAGCAGCGACACCGCCGACCCGAGGCTGATCGTCTCCAGCGCGACGGTGTTGGCGTACGGCTCTCGAAGGTCGTAGGTGGCGAGCGCGTCGCGGGCCGTCTCGCGAGAGACGAGTTCGTACCGGAGGTTCACGTCCGGCGACCCGACGAGACACACCCGCGTCACGGTTGGATTTCACCATCGTCGCCGTTAGTGGTTTCGGCTTGCAGAGTGGTACTGTTCAGCTACGAGTGACTCCGAAGACGAGGAAGGCAACACGGTGTAGAAAGCCCCTGGCCCCTTTCAGTCCCACCCACCGCGGTTGTTCTGCCGGGCGACGACCCGCGCGCATGAATGCGGCTCGCGGGGTCGGCCCGGTTTCCGAGCATCGTAGACCACGGGCTTGACTGCGATGTCCGCGTCGACCAGTGACTTCACGCAGTGAGGACGCTCGGTCACTACTTGCGTGGGGCCGCCGTCGTTCAGGGCGTGGTGGGTGACGGGATGCACGACCGCGGGCAAGCGAGCATAGTCGGGGTCGCACTCATGATCGGGCTGGTGATAGCGGGCGCGACGCTCACCGTCGCGCTCGGTGGGCTCGCGCTGACCGACCTGCAGGACTCGACCGAGGCACAGCAGAGCGAACTCGCGTTGACGCAGTTCGATTCGGCCGTGAGCACGGTCGCACTCGGTCGCTCCAGCGTTCAGCAGGTGACGATGGGCGGAAGGGCCGCGACGGGCGGGACGGCGACGGTACGACCGAACGCCGGGCGGCTGACGGTCACGTTCATCAACGCGTCGACCGGCGCACAGTGCAACGTCGTGGACACGGCGCTCGGGAGCGTCGTCACCGAGTCGGGCGAGTCGGAGATAGCCTACCAGTCCGGCGGCGTCTGGCGGCGGAGCGGCGACGGCTCGCGGATGGTGTCGCCGCCGGAGTTCCACTACCGCGGTCGGACGCTGACGCTGCCCGTGATCGCGGTGAACGGCGACGGAGCCGGCGAGACGCTGACCGTCCGCGGGGGCGGGACGACGACGAAGGCGCCGTGTCCGGACGGTGAGAACCCGCTCGCGAACGGCCGGGTGCTCGTGACGATAGAGAGCCGCTACTACGACGCGTGGGGGAGCTACTTCCAACAGCGCACACACGGGAGCGTGAGCTACGACCACGCTGCCGAGACGACGACCGTCGAGTTGGTCGTCCCGCTTGAGACGCCACCGGTCGCGGCCGGCTTCGTCGCCGGCTCCGATGTCAAGCTCTCGAACAACGTCAACGTGGACGGCTACAACTCGTCCGTCGGTCCCTACGGGGCCAGTTCCGGTGAGGGGAAACTCGTCGTCCGTGGTGACCTGACGGTCGACGGCAACAACGACGTACGGGGCGATGTCGTCGCCGGCGGTAATGTGAACTTCGATCATCCGGACGCGACGGTAACCGGCGACCTCACGCACGGGGCCGGCGTCGAGGCGGCGAGTTCACGGAGTCCGGGCGATCACGTCGGTGGCAGTATCTCGGGTGGTGCCGACGTGTCCAAACGAAGCTCCGTCGGCGGACTGATCAACGAGAAGGAGGCGGCCTACCGGCAGGAGAACGACAACGGTGGGGCACCGATAGACAGCGACGACGAACTCACAGGCTGTGCGTCGACCTGCGAACTGGGTCCCGGTCGCTACTACCTGACCCAAATCTCGCTTGCGGCCTCAGAGCGGCTACTGCTCGACGCGAGCAGCGGCGACATCGAGATCTACGTCGAGAACGGTGTCGACATCGACGGCGGCACCGTCGAACTCGCCGGCGGCGACGGCACCGTCCGCGTCTACAACGACGGCAACTACGACATGGGTGCGGAAAGCGAGGTCGCCATTCCGGGCGACCGCTCGCCGCGCCACTGGGTGTACATGCAGCCGGGCAAGCAGGTGGATCTGGACGGCAACGCCGTGTTCCGCGGCGTCATCTACGGTCCCGACGACGGTGAGAACGACGCCGTCGACGTGCAGATGGAGTCGAACGTGGCGGTGTACGGCGGCATCGTCGGCGACACCGACGAGTTCGAGAACAATCCGACGATCCGCTACGACGAGGCGCTGGCGGACGAACGCCCGGTCGCAGCGGACGAATCGATTCCGCGAGTGTCGTATCTCCACGTGACGGTCAACGAGGTCGAGGTCGACTAAAACGTCGAGAGGTCGCCGTCGATGACGCGCTCGGTAACGCTCGTCACGTCCGAGAGCTGTTCGTCGATGACTGCGGTGACTTCATTTTCGATGTCGGCCACGTCGACGCCCTCCTCGGTGACGAGCGAGGCGTCCGCGACGTGTGGGTCGTCGATGGGCTGGCCGATCTGCGAGAGGAGTCGAACGCGGATCTCGCGGATACCGTCCACCTCGCTGACGACGGCTTCGGCTATCTCCGTCGAGAGCAGATTGTAGATCTTCCCGATGTGGTTGACCGGGTTCTTGCCCGACGTTGCCTCCATGCTCATCGACCGGTTGGGGGTGATGAGGCCGTTGGCACGGTTGCCACGGCCGACTGAGCCGTCGTCGCCCTGCTCGGCCGAGGTGCCGGTCGTCGTCAGATACACCGAGCCGTGGTCGTAGTCGTCGGCGGTGTTGACGTAGACGTTCACCTCGCGGTCGGTGTAGTCGGCCGCGAGGTCGGCGACGAACGCTCGCACCTCGTCGACCGCGTCGTCGTACGCCGTCAGCGAGTCGAGATACGCGTCCACCATCGCGACGGCGACGGTCACGTCGATCCGGTCGCCCTCGCGTTTCCCCATCATCTTCACGTCCTGTCCCACCTCGGGATGGTCGGCGCCGAACGCGCCGTTGAGTTCCC
Source organism: Halobacteriales archaeon QS_9_67_17 (assembly GCA_003023185.1). Lineage (GTDB taxonomy): Archaea > Halobacteriota > Halobacteria > Halobacteriales > Haloarculaceae > Halosegnis. The sequence continues at coordinate 24,670 of PXSB01000032.1, forward strand.
GCTCGGCGTTGAGCACGATCTGTTCCGTCTCCGTGAGCGGCGCGTGACCGACGCCGAAGGACGTGTCGTTCGCTTTCGGCACCTGCTTGCCGTCCTCGCCGAACACCTGCTGGAGGTCGCCCGACCCCTCGCCGAGCTTCACGTCACAGACGACCTCGGTCCCGAAGTCGAGTTCCGGGAAGTGCGTCTCGAAGTAATCGCGGGCCGCCTCCAGCGCGATGGTCTCCGTCGGGATGCGGTGACGGCGGACGACGTCGCCGTTCTCGATTTCGGCGTACTCCTTCGTGGCGCGACCGGTGATGAGCAGATAGATCGGCTCGACGACTTCGCCGCCGCCGCCGTAGGCCGGCGCAGCCGACCCGGCCACCAGTTGCGTCTCGTCGGTGTTGTAGTGGAGCACCTTCCCCACGCGGTCGAGATACGCGCGTGCCAGCGCCTGTGAGACGTGTTCGGCGATACCGTCACAGATAGAGTCCGGATGACCCAGTCCCTTCCGCTCGACTATCTCGACCTCCTGATCCTCGACTGCCTCCCCCGCTGCCTGCGCCACGCGAACGTTTCGGTCGGTCATTGGTGCGGATACCCGGCGGCCGGTTCTATAACTTACGGAAACACTCACCGCGCTTGTGATTACCCTCAAACATCCGGGTGCGTGTCTCCAGCCTCGCCAGCCTCAAACAGCAGGCCGAGATACGAGCGCCGGATCGTCGCGTCGATGTCGAGTCCCAACGTCGCCAGCAGCTCGCGGGCGCGGTCACGTGCCGCCGCGACCTCGGCTTCCGTCGCTACCTCCGTCTCTATCTCGACGAACTCGCCGAGGTCGGTTACGTCGTCCAGCGTCACGGTGAATCCGTCGAGCGCGTACCGCTCGCGTTCCTTCTCGACGGCCGCCGCCGGCTCGAAGCCGATTCCTTCGACGATAGCTCGTGCGTCCTCGATGGACCCGACCGTCGTCTCGTGTTCCTCGCGGGTCTTCGAGGACTCGTCGACGAGCGGCCCCTTGTAGGTGAGCTTCGTCACCGCCTCGTCGTTTCGTTCGACGCGGAGCCGGAGCGCCTCGTCCGTCTCCGCGAAGTCGCGGTGAGGAGCGTCGTAGTAGATGTCGCGTTGGGTGACGGTTTCCTCGCGGGCCGCACCGCGGTCGGTGAGTCGCTCGCGCACCATCTCGTGGTCGGCCCGGACTTTCAGTTCGACCTCGTACACGCCGGCTCTGCGGCCGGTTCGGACAAAAGTCCGCCGACCGACGAAACGTGATCGTCAACAGTGCGCTGCTCGTAGCCACAGCGGCGGCGCGCAACCAGTTGAGCTTGAGATGGCATCATCGATAGCGCCGCCGAACTCGTCGGTATCGGCCGATATGCCGACGACGACATCTGGTTATCTGTTGAGCAGGATTTAGATCATGATTATAGATAACGCCTAATTGACAGCCCTCGTAACCGCATTTCATGCCCTCAGAAGACTACTACGTCGAGCGATACAACCGTACTACAAATGGATGCGCTACCACGGTGTCATTACAGGACTCTCAGTAATGACGGTCGTTGTGGTTCTCTGGGCGTGGATATTCGCAATTCGGGCATGGTACCATCGTAATAAGGCACGAGAAGCGAGATCTAACGTTGATGGTGACATGATCTAATTCCTCACTTCACAGGGGTCAGCAGTGTCGGTCGATCCACTCGACCCAAGCGTCGAAGTCTTCAGCGCCAGATTGCTCAGCAATGTTTCGGAGTGTTCCCAGTTTGATCCGATTGTGCATCGGAACGGAGACAACACGAATATCTTCGTCGTTCGTCGGGTGCTCGTATCGGAGCTTGATGTGGCTCCCGGTTCGATCAACGATCCTGAAGCGATTCTTCGTGAGTGCCTTGACGACATCACGGCCGGAGAGATCAGGCGACGCCATCCGCCTTACTGCATGAAATCGGGGAGACTGTCGTGCTCGTCGCGGGCGGCTTTCACTTCCTCGGGGTCAAGTCCGAGGTCTTCGAGCACGGCCTTCTCTTCCTCCCAGGTGTCGATCTCCGGCTCAATCTCGCCCGTGTGGAGTGCGACCGCCTCGTCAAGGTTATCGAGCGCGTCGTCGCGGGTTTTCCCCTGAGTCGTGACTCCGCGCTCCTCGTCACGTGCCGTCCACCACCCATCGTCGTTTTCGATGAGGGTAATTGTGGGCTGGCGTCTGACCGTGCTGTCATCATCTTCGTCTGTGTCCGTACTCATTGGCATCATCTTATCTAAGCACCGTCATAAGCGTTCGGCAGGTCCTCGCCCGCTCGGAGTCATCGGCGCTGTATTGATATCACCAGAGCTACTAAAACCCGAGGTCGCCGAAGGTCTCCTCACGCGCACTGTATCGTGGTCTCTCCGGAGCTTCAGTTCGACCTCGTACACGCCCGCTTTGCAGCCGGTTCGGACAAAAACCCGCTGACCGACGAAACGTGATTGTTAAGAGTACGACGAGAGTCGACTACTGTATGAGTGACGAAGCCGAGGATGTCGAGGAGACTGAGGACGCCGCCGACGAGGCGGCCGAAGAGGAGCAGCCGACCGGACTGCAGGACGGCGACTTCATCGAGCTATCGTACACGGCCCGCAGCGTCGAGGGTGAGCAGCTGGTCGACACGACCGACGAGGAAGTCGCCGAAGAGGAGGGCGTCGCCGATCAAGGCACCTTTGAGCCGCGCACAATCGTGCTCGGCGAGGGCCACCTGTTCGAGCATCCGCGGCGGGGAAGTCGGTGACGAAGGCAGCGTGACCGTCCCCGCCGTCGAAGCATTCGGCGAGTACGACGAGAGCGAGGTCCGCACCGTCTCGGCCGACAAGATTCCCGAGGACTCGATGCGTCCGGGCGCACAGGTCGAGATCGACGGCGAACAGGGCTTCCTCGAAACCATCGTCGGCGGCCGCGCGCGGGTCGACTTCAACCACCCGCTGGCCGGCGAGGAGGTCGAGTACGACTACGAGGTTCTCGGCGAGGTCGATGGCGAACTCGAACGCGCCGAGGGGCTGTTCGACATGTTCCTCGAACTCGACCTCGACATGCACATCGAGGAGGAGGAAGTCGAGGAGACGCGCGTCGAGGAGCCGGACGACGAGGACGAGGAGCCCGAAACCGTCACCGAGACGGTCGAGAAGACCTCGCTGTACATCGAGGCGACACCGCAGCTGTCGATGAACCAGCAGTGGATGTTCCAGAAACAGCAGATCGGCCAGCAGATCATGGAGCTGACCGACATCGACCGGCTCGTCGTGCAGGAGGTCATCGACGGCGGCGGTGGCATGGGCATGCCCGGGATGATGGGTGGCATGGGCGGTATGGGCG
>PXSB01000033.1 GCA_003023185.1 Halobacteriales archaeon QS_9_67_17
CCTGCGAGCCGATAGTTTCCCCGTACTCGTAGCCGGTCATCTCGCCGAACGCCTCGTTCACGAACTCGTATCGGCCGTCGCTGTCGATGACGTACACCGGGTCGCCCAGCGCCTCGACGATGGTCTCGTAGCGTTCCAGACTCTGCTCGTAGGCGATCCGGTCCATCTCTCTCGTCGCGTGGGAGGCGAGCAGTTCGACCAGTTTCAGATCGGCCTCGTCGAACGCGCCGACCGCCTCGCTGACCGCCTGAAAGATGCCGTGGTCGTCCATCGGGACGGACACGACCGACCGGTACGGTCCCTGCGGGTTTGCCGACTCTACTCCGTGCAGGTCTTCGATACGGAACGACTCACCGGTTCGGTACGTCTTTCCGGCGATACCCTCGTCGACGCTCATCGACGTCGTGCCCCCGTCCGGCATCTCTTCGCTCGCCGCCGTGACGACGAGTCGACCGTCGCGTTCGAGGTTGGTGACGCACATATCGAGTTCGAGCACTCGGTCGGCAGCCTCGACCGTCCGCCGACAGATCGCTTCCTTGGTGTCACAGGATGGGAGATCCGCCGCGATGGCGTTGAGTTCCGCCAGCGCTCGTTCCCGTTGCTTGCGGTCGCTGACGTCGCGTGCGAACCCGGTCACCCGGGCGACGGTGCCGTCGTCGTCGGTGATAGGCTCTCCGTGGACCCACAGCCACCGACCGTACTCCTCCGCCTCGTTGACGCGAAACTCGAGGTCAACCGGCTCGCCGGTCGACAGCCGGTCCATCGCTCGCTCGACGCGGTCACGGTCGTCGGGGTGAATTCCGTTCAGGAAGTCCGTTGGATTCGTCGCCAGCGTCTCGGACGACCGGCCCCAGTGCTCCTCGTACGCGTCGTTGACGAAGAGGAGTTCCGACCAGTCGGCGGTGAACATCCAGAGCACGTCGCTGCAGTTGTGAGCCAACTCGGTCAGGCGGCGTTCCGTCTGCTCGGCGGCGCGTTCCGCCCGTCGCTGGCGCACCGCGTTCGTGATCCGGTTCGCGAGCACGGCATACTGGTCCATTCCGCCCTCCTTCTGGAGATAATCCGTGACGCCGGCCGAGATTGCCTCGCTGGCTATCTCCTCGGTCCCTTTGCCCGTGAACAGGATGAACGGCACGTCGGGGTCGCGCTCGCGAACCGCTTCGAGGAACTCGATGCCGTTCCGGTCAGGCATCTCGTAGTCGCTCACGATACAGTCGACCGTGCCCGCGTCGAGACGCGACAGCGCCGACGCCACGTCGGTCACCGATTCGACGCGTAACCGCTCGTCGGCGCGTTCGAGCTGTGCTGCGGTTATCTCCGCGAACTCCGATTCGTCCTCGGCGTGGAGGACGCTGATACGCCCCGTTTCCCCTCCCATTGATCGAAGAAGAGCATCCAGCCAGATAAGGGGCGTGACCGGATGCGTCGTGTGATACAACCGCTACCGGGGGAAGCAGCCGTCGACCCAAGAGTTTCGCCGTCGGGGATCCACGTCCGAGTATGGTAACGACGGGACGAACGCTCGACGACCGCGGGGAACCAATGCCGGAAACCGGATTCGACCTCGACCCGGCAGGTGACCTCGCGGCGCTCCTCCGGGAGCGGACGGGACCGCTCACCTCACATCCGACGCGGGACGCGTGGGCGGCACCGCTAGCGGCCGACGACGACCTACTCCGGTCGGTCAGCGTCTTCGGCCCGGGCTACACCGGGCCGCCGGAACACTACCACGAGGTGAGCGACGAGGCGTTCGACGTTCGACAGGGGACGCTCGGCTTCACGCTCGACGGCGAGGCGCGCCGTGCGACAGCCGGCGAACGGTTTGAGGTGCCGACGGGCGTGCGACACACCTTCCGGTGTGAGGGACCGGAACTCGGCGTCGTCGTCACGGAGATCGAGCCGCCGGGTCGCATCGGCCACGTGTTGCCGACGCTCGGCGGCATCGCACACGACGACGCAATCGACGCCGAGAACCCGCTACAGCGGGCGATCATCGCCGACAAGCTCGCGGGCGACACCGTGTTCACCGAGCGTGACCCGCGGGTCACGCGTCCGCTGGCGGCGCTGCTGGCACCTATCGCGAAGGCGCGGGGCTACCGCGCGGCGTACGGGAAGTACCAACAGCCGGCCTTCTGGGAGCGACACGTCGAACAGCCCGATCTGTGACCGGCGACTGTGCCGGTCAGTCGGTGCTGAAATCCACCTCCTTGGTGACGGCCGCGTAGGTGTCGAGGTGACCGTCGCCGTGATACTGCTGTGCGGAGGCGCCGTCGGCAGTCGCTCGCAGGTGGCGGCGCACGCCCAGCGCGTCGAGGTCGGGGTAGCGACTCCGAACCAGCGCAGCGGCAGCAGTCACCTGCGGCGCGGCCATGCTCGTGCCGGCGAGCCAGCCGTAGCCGTCCGGGAGGCTACTGAACACGAGGTCGTAGAACCAGCGGCGGTCGGTGTCCATCGCGTCGCGGTCCACGTTGCCGCCGGGCGCGCTCACGTCGATGGCCCGTTCGCCGTAGTTGGTGTAGTACGCCGGCTCGCTCGGCGGACTGGTAAGGTCGTCGAGCGGGTCGTCGTCGTCGCCCTCATCGTCCCAGCGGAAGCCGATTGGGCCGGTCGCGCTGACGGTCACGACGTTCGCCGCCTCGGTCGGGAGGCTGACGACCAGCCCGTCGGCGTCGAGGTCGACGCCCGCGTTGCCCGCCGCCGCGACGAAGACGGTGTCGTGCTGGCGGCCGACCGTAGTCGCTCGGTTCAGCAGGTCGAGCAGGAACTGCACATCGGTGTCGGCCAGCGGGAGCGGATACGCGCCGAGGCTCATGTTCACCGCGTCGACCCCGATGCGGGCGCTGTACACCATCGCCGCGAGTATCGCGCCGAACCGCGCGGTGCCGCGCCCGCTGAACACCCGACAGGCGACGAGGTCGGTCGCGGGGGCCGTGCCGAGCACCCCGCGACCGCTCCTGTCGCCGCCCGCGATGATGCCGCTCACGTGCGTGCCGTGACCCATCACGTCGGTGAAGTCGCCGCCGTCGTCGGTGAAGTTCCGCGAGCGCCCGGCGTCGACCGCGTGCCGCAGGTCGGGATGGCCGGGCGCGACGCCGGTGTCGATGACGGCGACCCGCGTGTCGTCGCCGTCGGTGACACCGTGGGCATCGGCGACGCGCTGACTCTGTTTGTCCCACTGGAGGTCCGACAGTTCGTCGATGCCCGCTGGCGTCGCACCCAGTTCTTGGGTCGTCACCGGGAGTTCGAGATCGAACGACACCTCCGGCGCGTGGCGAACGTCGATCCCACTCGGATCGGCGGTTTCGATCACCAGCGCGTCGATTGCGTCGAGGTCGTGGACGACCCGTGCATCACCGAGGACGGGGTCTGTCGAACGCGTGTCGATGAGGAACCGCTCGTCGGACGCGGTGGCGGTGACCGACTGTGGCCCGAGCGCGAGGGTGCCGAGGCCCGCGCCGAACGCTCCGAGGATCGACCGGCGAGTGAGCCGTCGTACCATGCCTCAGCGGGCGTAGTCGCTGGACGTAATAATAAATAATGTTATTATCGGGGCGAATGAACGCGAGCCAGCGACGCGGACTCGGTATGCGTTGTCGGTCTCTTTCCGCCGTCACGGGCGGGCTGTCGGTCTGATGTCAGCGGCGACGGTGCGGGTCTCTTCAGGCTCACCTTCTTGTCGTCGATGTGGTTCCGCCCGGTGCATTAATCCGGCAGTGATGCCACTTTTACGTGGGCATGTCAACAAAATGGTTTATGGCCGGGGCGGGCTCCGAACCCGCGATCTCCGCATGTCCCAGGTTCCGGGCGACAGCCCGGGGGAATGCGTGTAAGCCGCTCAACCCTATGAGTGCGGCGCTATGTCCAGCTAAGCCACCCGGCCGCGTCATCGGGTAATCCGCTGGCGGACTTGAACCTGTCTATCCCGGCCGGCAGCGGTGTAAAATCGAAGCGAAACGGAGCGTCGTCAGTCGCGGTACTCTTCGACATCGACGGCCTTCTTTGTCTCCTCGTGTGTCAGATCGCGGTCACCAGCGACCACTATCGCGTTAAGATTCCGCCCGAGGGCGGCGACGAGCGCGTCGACGGCGGTGAGGTATGGTCCCTCCGGTCCGATCTCGTCGGCGACCTCGGCGGCGGTGACCGCGGTGGCCTCGTCGATCTCGACCACTTGAGTCCAAGCCAGCTCGCTCCGCGCGCCCTCTATGTCGGTGGGCTCGTCGCTGTGCACGCTCCCCAGCAGGTACTCGGTGAACACCGGAGCCGGGACGATGAACTACTCGTCGGCGTGGTCAAGCAGGTACTCTGCCGTGGCGTCGACCTCGTTGCCGTAGTCGATGAGAAAGCTCGCGTCAAGAACCTTCATCCGTCGCTCCGACGCTCGGCCATCGCCTCGATCCGCTCTCGGGACTTCTCCTTGCCCCGGTCGTGCACCTCGCGCATTGCCTTTCCTCGGTCGGTCCCTTTGAACGCCCCGAACCCGGCGAGCAGGTCGCGCTCCTCGTCGAGGATGCGCTCGAGGACATCGTTGAACGATTCCCCTTCGCGGCGTCGGCGCTCCAACTCCCGCTTCACCGCGTCGCTGACGCGAATCTGTTCGTCGGCAGTTGCCATTGTTACGCCGTTCGCGTTGACGAGTATTAGTCGTTGGTGTCAGCGTGCGCGCATCTGGAAGCGGACGGTGTCGCCGCTCCGAACCTGACTGTTCGAGGAAAGTCGCTCGCGGGAGTCGTGGGACTCGCGGACGGCAATCGTGTCGGTTCGGAGGCGGTCGGCTTCCAGAATGGCCGGCCGAACCTGCGGGCCGTACTCCTCGGCGAGCGCCGCGACGACGTCGTCGAGCGTCCCGTCCTCCGGCACCGACACCGTGGCGCGTCGGGCCCCCGCCCGCGCCACGAGCGCCCCTTCGAGTCTCACGTCCACCAGCATACCTATCCGCATGCCCGCCACTCACTAAAAGTTTACTCGATTCCGAAAAAGAACGTGCGCAATCGTTTTACCGGCCGGCGACAACCACGGTGCATGACGCAGGAAGCGTTAGGGCCGGGGGCGGCCGACCCGCTCTCGCTGCGGGGCGTCGTCCCGCCGACCGTGACGGCGTTCCACGACGACGAGTCGCTGGACGCCGGGGCCCACGCGCGGTTCGTCGTCGACCGCGGCGCGACGGGCGTCTTCCCGCTCGGCACCAACGGCGAGTTCCCGCTCGTGACCGCCGACGAGCGCGAGCGAGTCGTCGAGTGTGTCGTCAGCGAGGTGGGCGACGAGGTGCCCGTCATCGCCGGGGTCGGTGCGCCGAGCACGCGCGAAACCGTCGCCAACGCACGGAGAGCCGCCGGCGCAGGTGCCGACGGCGTCGTGGTCGTGACGCCGTTCTACTATCCACTCGACGACAGGGCGGCCGTCGAACACTACCGGCGCGTTATCGAGGCGGTCGACCTCCCCACGTACGTCTACCACATCCCGAGCAAGACCGGCAACGCGCTGTCGCTGTCGGCGCTGTCCGACCTCGCCGAGGCGGGCGTCGCCGGCGTGAAGGACTCCAGCAAGGACGTGCCGTGGCTCGGGCAGGCCATCGACGCCAACCCGGAGTTGACGTTCCTCGCCGGCTCCGACTCGCTGCTGGTCCCCGGGCTTCAGGTCGGCTGTACCGGCGTCGTCAGCGCCGTCGCGAACGTCTTCCCGGAACTCGTCGTCGACCTGTACGAGGCGTACGACGCCGGCGACAGAGAGCGGGCCCGCGACCTCCAAAGCACGGTGTACGACGTGCGGGACGCGCTCAAGCGCGGCCCCTACATGGCCGGCGTCAAGACGGCGCTCTCGCTGCGCGGTGACGCTCCCGGTGCAGGCCCGCTCCGGGGTCCGCTGCGAGCGATGGACGAGTCCGACCGCGACGCACTCGCGGCCGACCTCGCGGATCTCGGCGTCCTGTAACCGGTCGATTTAGTACCGCTTGCGGACCAACGATCCGATAGCACTCCCCTCTCTATGAACACCGAACGCACGTGGTGGCAGGACGCCGTCGTCTACCAGATATATCCACAGAGCTTCGACGACTCCGACGGCGACGGGGGGGGGGACATCCCCGGCATCATCGACCGACTGGACTACCTCGCCGACCTCGGCGTCAACGTCGTCTGGCTCAACCCCGTCTACGAGTCGCCACACCATGACGACGGCTACGACGTTCGGGACTACCGAGCGGTCCGCGACGAGTACGGCGACATCGCCGACTGGGAACGGCTGCTCGACGGTCTCCACGACCGCGGGATACGGCTCGTCATGGACTTCGTCCCGAACCACACCAGCGACGAACACCCGTGGTTCCGAGCCTCCCGAACCGACCCCGACGGCGAGTACGGCGACTACTACATCTGGCGACCGGGCGACCCGGCCACGGATGCGACCGGCACGCCGGGACCGGCCGACCGAGCGCCGCCGAACGACTGGCAGTCGTACTTCGGTGGCGGGGCGCGTACTACCTCCACCTGTTCGACGAGCACCAGCCGGACCTCGACTGGACGAACCCCGACGTGCGCGAGGACATCTACGACCGGATGAACTGGTGGCTGGAGAAGGGGATCGACGGCTTCCGGCTCGATGTCGTTAACCTCATCTCGAAGCCCGAAGGCCTCCCCGACAGCGACGCCGACGGTGACGCGACCGGGCTGAGCCAATGCGTGGAAGGACCGCGACTCGACGAGTACCTCGCCGAGATGCGCGAGGCGACGTTCGGCCGCTACGACGCCGTCGCCATCGGCGAGACGCCCGACGTTACCCTCGAAGAGGCGCGACACCACACCGGCCCGGACGGCCCCCTCGACATGGTGTTTCACTTCGAGCATATGGGGCTCGATAGCGACGACGAGGACGGCTGGTGGTCGGTTCGCGAGTGGGACCTCACGGAACTGAAACGGGTCATCGACCGCTGGCAGACGGGACTGGGCGACGGCTGGCACGGCGTCTATCTCGGCAACCATGACCAGCCGCGGATCGTCTCGCGGTTCGGCGACGACGGTCAGTATCGCCGCGAGTCCGCCACCATGCTCGCCACCCTCCTGTTGACGCTCCGCGGCACCCCGTTCGTCCATCAAGGCGACGAACTCGGCATGACGAACTACCCGTTCGAGGCGCGCGAGGAACTCGCCGACGCGGAGACGCTGGGCCGCATCGACAAGGCAGTCGCGGCCGGGCGCATCGACGGCTTCGAAGACGCGCGTGAGATCGTACGCTACCGGACGCGCGACAACGCGCGAACGCCAATGCAGTGGGATGCCACCGAACACGCCGGCTTCACGATAGGCGAGCCGTGGCTCCCGGTCAACCCCAACCACGAGACGGTCAACGTCGAACAGGAGCGTGACGACCCGGACAGCGTACTCGCGTACTACCGGCGACTCGTCGCACTCCGCGGGGAGACGCCCGCGCTCGTCTCCGGCAAGTACGAGCCCGTGTTGCCCGACGACGAGTCGGTGTTCGCGTACCGGCGGACGCTCGACGGCGACCGTCTGCTCGTCCTCCTCAACTTCGAGGACAGAGAGACGACGGTCGACCTGTCGCTCGACGGGGTGACCCGGCTGGTCGGGAACTACGACGCCCCCGCGGACCGCACCGTCCTCCGACCGTACGAGGCACGACTCTACCGACTTCAGGAATGACAGACGAACGCACCGCCTCCGACGACACGACGCTCGCCGTCGGGCCGGACGTGAACGCAACGTGGTGGCAAGAGGCCGTCATCTACCAGATATATCCGTGGAGCTTCAACGACAGCGACGGCGACGGCATCGGCGATCTGGCCGGCATCATCGAGAAGCTCGAGTATCTGGCGTGGCTCGGCGTTGACGTCGTCTGGCTCAACCCCGTCTACGAGTCGCCGCAGGTGGACAACGGCTACGACATCTCGAACTACCGGGCGATCCACGACCAATTCGGAACGATGGCCGAGTGGGAGCAACTCCTCGGCGGGCTTCACGACCGCGACATGCGGCTGGTGATGGATCTGGCCGTGAACCACACCTCCGACGAGCACGTGTGGTTTCGGGAGTCGCGGCGCGATCCGGAGAGTCGCTTCGGCGACTACTACATCTGGCGGCCGGGTCGGGAGGCCGACCCGTCGGTTCACGACTCTACCCCCGGACCGCCGAGCCGTGCGCCGCCGAACAACTGGGAGTCGCATTTCGGCGGCTCCGCGTGGGCGTGGGACGACTGTCGCGAGGCGTACTATCTCCACCTGTACCACGACCGCCAGCCGGATCTCAACTGGGCGAATCCGGACGTGCGCGAGGAGATCTACGAGCTGATGGAGTGGTGGCTGGAGAAGGGGATCGACGGCTTCCGGCTCGACGTCATCAACCTCATCTCGAAGCCCGAGGGCCTCCCCGACGGCGACCTAGACAGCGACTGGGTTGGCAGCGAACACTTCGTCGACGGCCCGCAGGCGACGGCGTATCTCGACGAGATGCACGACCGCGTCCTGTCGCGGTACGACGCGATGGCGGTGGGCGAACTGCCGGAGGTGGACATTCAGGGGGCGCGCGAGTACACCGGACCGGACGGCCCGCTCGACATGGCGTTCAGCTTCGATCACGTCCAACTCGACTTCGGCGACTCCGGCCGGTGGGCAATCGGCGACTGGTCGCTTCCCGAACTGAAGGCCGTGTTGAGCGGCTGGCAGACGGGGCTTGCCGACGGCGGCTGGGGCGCGCTGTTCTTCGAGAACCACGACCAGCCGCGGATCGTCTCGCGGTTCGGCGACGACGAGCAGTTCCGCCACGCGTCGGCGACGCTGCTCGCGACGCTGTTGCTCACCCTCCGTGGCACCCCGTTCGTGTATCAGGGCCAAGAACTTGGGATGACGAACCCCTCCTTCGAGAGTCTGGACGCGCTCCGTGACGTGGACACGATACGGAACGTCCGAATGCTGATGGAGGAGCGCGGCATCACCGACTACGACGAGATTCGGGAGTTGGTCGAACACCGGACGCGCGACAACGCGCGGACCCCGATGCAGTGGGACGCCACCGACCGCGCGGGGTTCACGAGCGGCGAGCCGTGGATGCCGGTCAACCCGAACCACCGCAAGATCAACGTGGCCGACGCGCAGGCCCGCCCGGGGTCGGTGCTACAGTTCTACCGGCGACTTATCGGTCTGCGAGCGGAGACGCCGACGCTCGTCCACGGCGACTACGAACTGCTGTTTCCGAACCACGAGTCCGTCTACGCCTACCGGCGACGACTGGACGACGAGACGATTCTGGTCGTCCTCAACTTCGACGACGGCTACACGAGCATCGACGTGCCCGATGCCGACTCGGAGGCGACGCTGTTACTCGGGAACTACGACAACACCACGACACCAATGGGGCCACTCGACCTCCGGCCGTTCGAGGCCCGCATCTACGCCGTCGAATCTGAGGGTTCGTAAAACGTTTACTACGAGCCGAGTGAATTGCGTGTCATGACCAAGGACTACGCCGACCTCCACGACCCGAACGCGGAGTACACGGCGCGGGACCTGTCCGCGGAGACGATGGGGGTCACGGCGAAGCGCGGCGGCGGCCGCGACATCGAGATAACCGACGTACAGACGACGATGGTCGACGGGAACTTCCCGTGGACGCTCGTCCGGGTCTACACTGACGCCGGCATCGTCGGCACCGGCGAGGCGTACTGGGGTGCGGGCGTTCCCGAACTCATCGAGCGGATGACGCCGTTCCTCGTTGGCGAGAACCCGCTCGACATCGACCGGCTCTACGAACACCTCGTCCAGAAGATGTCCGGGGAGGGGAGCATCGAGGGGGTCACCGTCACCGCCATCTCCGGCATCGAGGTGGCGCTGCACGACCTCGCGGGGAAGATTCTCGAGCTCCCGGCCTACCAACTCCTCGGGGGGAAGTACCGCGACGAGATGCGCGTCTACTGTGACTGTCACACCGAGGCCGAGGCCGACCCCGAGGCGTGTGCCGACGAGGCCGAGCGGGTAATCGAGGAGTTAGGCTACGACGCGCTGAAGTTCGACCTCGACGTGCCCAGCGGCCACGAGAAGGACCGCGCAAACCGACACCTCCGGCCCGCCGAGATACGTCACAAGGCGGAGATAGTCGAGCACATTACGGACCGAGTCGGCGACCGGGCCGACGTCGCCTTCGACTGTCACTGGAGCTACGCCGCCGGGTCGGCCAAGCGACTCGCCGCCGAACTGGAGCCATACGACGTCTGGTGGCTCGAAGACCCCGTCCCGCCCGAGAATCTCGACGTGCAGGAGGAGGTGACGAAGTCGACGCGCACGCCGGTCGTCGCCGGCGAGAACCGCTACCGGGTGACGGAGCTTCGCCGACTGATCGAGAACGGCGGCGTCGATATCGTCGCGCCGGACATGCCGAAGGTGGGCGGGATGCGCGAAACCCGGAAGATAGCGGACGTGGCGAGCGGGCGATACATTCCGGTGGCGATGCACAACGTCTCCTCGCCGGTGGCGACGACGGCGGCCGCACACGTCGGCGCGGCCGTCCCGAACGCGCTAGCCGTCGAGTACCACTCCTACGAACTCGGCTGGTGGAGCGACCTCGTCGAGGAGTCAGTAATCGAGGACGGCTACATCACTGTTCCCGAGGAGCCCGGCCTCGGGGTGACGCTCGACATGGACGCGGTCGCAGAACACATGGTCGAGGGGGAGACACTGTTCGACGAGCGATGAGCACGCTCCTCACGTTCGGCGAGACGATGCTGCGGCTCACGCCGCCGGGCGACGAACGCGTCGAGAACGCGGATAGCCTCGCGGTCCACGTCGGCGGGGCTGAGAGCAACGTTGCCGTCGCCGCACAGCGACTCGGCGTCGACGCAGCGTGGATGTCGAAGCTCCCCGGCACCCCGCCGGCGGACCGCATCACCCGCGCGGTACGCGCACAGGGGGTCGAACCGCTCGTGACGACGGCCGAGACGGGGCGGGTCGGCACCTACTATCTCGAAACCGGGAGTCGGCCGCGCGGGACGAACGTCGTGTACGACCGCGAGGGGGCGGCCGTCCGAACCGCGACGCCCGACGAACTGCCGGTCGACCGCGTGCGCGAGGCAGACACCTTCTACACGAGCGGTATCACGCCCGCGCTCTCCGACACGCTCGTCGACACCGTCACCGACCTGTTCGCGGCGGCGAACGAGGCGGACACCTCGGTCGCGTTCGACCTCAACTACCGGAAGAAGCTCTGGTCACCATCCGAAGCGCGTGACACGCTCCGCGGGCTGTTGCCCGCCGTCGACACGCTCGTCGTCGCGGCCCGTGACGCCGCGACGGTGCTCGACCGCGATGGCGACCCGGAACCCGTGGCGCGTGCCCTCGCCGCCGAGTACGACGCCGAGACGGTCATGGTCACGCGCGGCGACGAGGGGGCGGTCGCCGTCCACGAGGGCGAGGCGTTCGATCAGCCGGCGTTCGCCGCCGACTCGCCGTATCCGGTCGGCACCGGCGACGCCTTCGTCGGTGGCTTCCTCGCGCGTCGCCACCGCGGAGGCACCGTTCCGGAGGCACTGGAGCACGCCGCCGCGACCGCCGCACTCAAGCGCACGATCCCGGGCGACGTGGCGACGGTGACGCCCGCCGAGGTGGCGGCGGTCGTTGCCGGCGAGCCGGAGGCGCTCTCCCGATGACGCGACAGAACCCTGTCCGTGAACGACCGCATCCGGCTGGTGAGTGGTGCTCGTGACCCCCGATATCCTCGTCGCCGGCGAGACGCTCGTCGACTTTCTCCCCGAGCGCGTCGGGTCGCTGGAGTCCGTCGAGTCGTTCCGCCGGCGACCGGGTGGCGCGCCTGCGAACGTCGCCGTCGGGCTGGCCGCACTCGACCGGACGCCGTGGTTCTGGACCCGGATCGGCGACGACCCGTTCGGTGACTCGCTGGCGGCGACGCTCGCCGACGCCGGTCTCCCGAATCGCTTCGTCGAGCGGGATCCCGAGGCGAAGACGACGCTGGCGTTCGTGGAACACGACGCGACGGCCGACCGCGCGTTTACCTTCTACCGTGACGGGACCGCCGACACCCGCCTCCAGCCCGGCACCGTTCCCGACGACGTGCTCGAATCGGTCGAGTGGGTGTACGTCGGCGGCGTGACGCTCGCATCCGAGCCCGCGCGAACGGCGACGCTCAACCTCGCCGAGCGGGCGAGCGACCAGGGTTCGACGGTCGTCTTCGACCCCAACGCGCGTCCCGAACTCTGGGGAGACGAGTTCCCTGCGGTCGTGGAACGGATGCTCGACCACGCGGACGTGGTGAAGGCAACTCCGGAGGATCTGGTGGCAGCGGGCTTCGACGCCGACGTCGGTCCAGAGGCGCTCGCATCGGCAGTCCACGACGCCGGGCGCGGCTACCGGGTCGACCCGACCGACACGACAGGCGCGGGCGACGCGTTCACCGCGGGCGCGCTCGCGGCGCTGGCCGATGGAGAACCGCTCGACGAGGGGGTCGCGTTCGCCAACGCCGTCGCCGCCGTCACGACCACGGCGACGGGCGCGATGGCCGCGCTTCCCGACCGGACGGCCGTGCGCGCGTTCCGCGAGGAGCAGTAGTCACCGATTGAGGATAGCCGGCCGCTCTATCGCGAGGTCGTATCCGACCGCGCGAACCTCGCGGGTCGGCCACTCGCCCGTCCGGGTCAGCGTCTCGACGCCCGACTCGGTGACGAGCGCCGTATCCTCGCTCTTAGCTCCGGCTATCGTCGGGTTCCACGCGTAGGCCATCGGGAGTTGGACGCGCTCGTCGCTCTCAGGCGTCGCGATCCACTCCCGCCCGGCGAACCCCGCGGCCCCGCCCTGATGGTGGTGCCGCCACTCGCCCTCGTGGCCGACCGCAGCGTAGGCGTCTCGAATCGCGTCGAACACGTCGCCGGCGTCGCCGCCTCGCTGCCCGACGTCGCGGGTCGCGGCCAGCGCCGTCGCCTCCACCCGCGCCGCGGCCGCGTGTCGGTCACCGAGCCACGAGGGCGCGTCGAACGCGACCGTTCGGGTGCAGCTCGCGTACAGGCCGTCCCGTCGCGCCGTGACGGAGACGAGCGCGTACTCGCCGAGTTCGGTTTCGGAGGGCGTGTAGTGGCGATAGCGGGTCGCGCGCTCGCTCCCGCCGACGAGCGCGACGGGCGCATCGATCCCGCTCGTCGCCAGTCGTCCCCGGAGGTCGGCGGCGACAGACCGTTCGGTGTCACCCGAAGTCGCGTCTCGACAGACGGCCTCGACAGCCGCCGCGGTGTCGGCACCGAGCGACCGATAGCGTGCCACGTCGCGGTCGGACAGCGGCTGGCGCAGGTCGGTCGGATCGAACGTGTCGAGACCGGGGACAGCGAAGTCCGCCGCAGCCGGCGTCGGGGTTCGCGCGGCCACCGCCTCGGCGAGTGAGAACTCGTGCCACGGAAACCGCTCGACGGCCACGTCGTCCGGCAGTTCTTCGGCGGCGAGCCGGTCGGCCTCAACGTTGCTCGTCACGACCCGAAGGTCGCCGTCGTAGCCGGCCGCGGCGACGCCGACGTCGCCGGCGCGGTCGACGACGTTACTCCCGCCCGTCAGCCACGCGAACCCGTCCGGGGTGGCGAACCAGACGGCCTCGAAGCCACGCTCTCGTAAGAACGCGTCCAGCCGTGCCGTCCGCTCCGTCGGAATCGCCATGAGTATTCGTTCAACCGTGAGGGCGGGGTTCAAATAAGGGGGTCGTCGCTCGACTGTGCAACTGCGGTGGGTGGGACTGAAAGGGGCCGGTCGGTACGGGAAGCACGACGACGCAAGGACCGCACCGCGGGGACGAACTTGTTCTTCAGGTCGAAGCCGAAGGAGACGATGCCGTACACCCAGAAGAAGAACAGCAGCGTCATGATCCCGGCGTAGGT
>PXSB01000034.1 GCA_003023185.1 Halobacteriales archaeon QS_9_67_17
GCTTTCCACATCTCGTTGCCCTCCTAGTCCCTGGAGGCAATCTTATTTGAACACTACCCTGCCATCGATACCGGCCGGAGATTCTTGTGGTCGCCGCTCGTATTGGATAGTATGACGACGGCAGACGACGAGGATGCGCCGACGCCGCCGGCACCGCTCCGAGAGTTTACCGACAACCTGCTGGCCGACGACGAGGTGACGCGGACGTTCGCGGACACCATCGAGGTGCCGTCGCGCTTCGACCGGGAGTCACCGACCGCGACGTGGCGGTTCGACGGCACGCTCACCGTCCGCGTCGAGGAGTAGCGCCGCTCAGAGGGAGACGGGGGTCACGCCCGTGCGGGGTGTGCGGCTCCGGTCGTCGTACTCCGTGCGGCCCACGAACCCCACGTCGAGGAACTCCATCATCTCCTCGTAGAGTCCCGTCGCACACCGGAACTCCGCCTCCGGACAGCGCGCCAACACCTCCGCGAGCGTCCGGTCTGCCCCGTTCGGCGCTTCCAGTTCTCGGTCGCCGACCGCGGCGATGGCCTGCGAGCGGGTCGTCGGGAAGGTCAACTCCTCGGCGAACAGTTCGCGTGCTTCGACTGGTCGCATGAGTAAGCGTCTGCACGCCACCGCCGTGGATGCTACCCCGCACGTGTTCGGGGTGTTCAGATACGCGGGTCGTCGCTCGGCTAAGCAACCGTGCTGGGCGGGGCTGAAAGGGGCCGGTCGGTCGATCCGACCCCGGCGTTCGGAAGACGCTCCGCGTCTTCCGCAGCCCGTCAGAAATCAAAGATTTCTGAGGACGACGTAAGCCGCGAGGCGACGCAGTCGCCTCGGCCCGCTCGCGCGGTGCAACCGCGCGAGGACACCGCAGCGGGCCGAAGGCCCACGAGGCGCGCAGCGAGGCGTGGCTGGTCGAGCGTCCGGGGGCTTTCTACACCTCGGTAACTGACTAGTCGCCGAACTCACCCTTGTCTGAAGACTACTCCACCGGCCGGCGACACCCTTTCAGCCCCCGTCGTCGTGACACGAGCATGGACGAGCGCCGTGCGCTGTTAGTTGACGCCTTCGCCGACGAACCGCTCGCTGGCAACGCCGCCGGGGTCGTGCCCGACGCCGCGGGCCTCTCAGAGGGACAGATGCAGGCGGTCGCCCGGGAATTGAACGCCTCCGAGACGGCGTTCCTCCGCCCGAGCGAGACGGCCGACCGGCGGATTCGTTACTTTACTCCCACGCAGGAGGTGGACCTGTGTGGTCACGCGACGATAGCCAGTCACGCGCTGCTCGCCGCCGAGGAACTGGCCGACGGGACGTACACGCTGGAGACGAACGCCGGCACGCTCGACATCGAACTCGACGGCGAGACGGTGTGGATGACACAGAATCCGCCGGAGATACGCGAGGTCGACCCCGGCTACGATGCGGTCGCCGACGCACTCGGCGTCCGCGAGTCGGCACTGACGGGACTGCGCGACGACCTGCCGCTGGCGCGGGCGTCGACGGGCCTGCCGTTCCTGATGGTGCCGGCGGAGTATCTCTCGGACCTGAGCAAGATGGACCCGGACATGGAGGCCATCGAAGCGCTCGCCGACAACCACGACTGCACGGGGGTGTACGTCTTCACCTTCGACACGCTGGCGAGCGAGTCGACGCTCCACGCGCGGATGTTCGCGCCCGGCGCGGGCGTGCCGGAGGACCCGGTGACGGGGACCGCCTCGGGGGCCTGCGGGGCGTATCTCGACCGGTTCGGCGCGCTCGACCCCACGCCACCGGAGATGGTATTCGAGCAGGGGCACTTCCTCGACCGCGACGGTCGCGTCCGCGTCGAGGCGAGCGACGCGACGGCGCGTGGGGAGGTGCGCGTCGGCGGCACGGCGACGGTCGCGCTAGACGGCGAACTCCGCGTGCCCGAAACCGACGACGACGGCATCATCCAAGCCTGACTGCGTCACTACGGGTAGGGTTCACGCTCGACCGCCTGTCCCCGCGTTCCGACTCCGATTCGGTTCCGTTTCTCGCCGGCCGCCCGGAGGCTGTACACCGCGAGGCACTGCTGCGACCTAACGAAATCGCGGTGACACCGACAGAAAGGCGAGGGAGTGACCCGATTCTTCCCGAAACGGACGGATATTTTCACGCACAGCAGGAAAATTATAAGTGGGTTCGCTCGTTACCGTGAGTGACAGGCCGAAACGAAAGGCCACGTGTACCCCCCAACACACCCCCCACGTAGATCAGAAACTGGGCCACAGCGCCCAGTCGGTCGACACAGCATGCTAACCAACCCCCCCAACTCGACCGCAGAGAATGACCAGAATTTCACGACAGCAGGAGCAGTCGAAGCCACAGAGTACCGACATAGAGGAGAACGTCGATCCGGACGACCTCGTTCGCACGGCCAACGGCGAACTGATGGACGAGGAGACCGGCCTCATCGTCGAAGAGGCACAGATCGACCGCGGGCCGGAGTGGCGCGCGTTCAGCCATCAGGAACAGCAGGAGAAGTCCCGCGTCGGCGCGCCCACCACGCGCACGATGCACGACAAGGGACTGACGACGAACATCGACTGGCAGGACAAGGACGCCTCCGGCCGGGCCATCTCACAGGAGAAGCGAAGTCGGATGAAGCGGCTCCGGACGTGGCAGGAGCGCATCCGCACCCAAGAGAACGGCGAGCGGAACCTCCAGTTCGCGTTGAGCGAGATCGACCGCATGGCGAGCGCGCTCGGCGTCCCCCGCTCCGTGCGGGAAGTCGCGTCCGTCATCTACCGACAGGCGCTGGACCGTGATCTCATCCGCGGCCGCTCCATCGAAGGCGTTGCGACCGCCGCGCTGCACGCGTCCTGCCGGCAGGAGCACGTCCCGCGAAGCCTCGACGATATCGCGGCCGTCTCGCGGGTGACCCGCCGAGAGATCGGGCGGACCTACCGCTACATCTCACAGGAACTCAACCTCGAACTGGAGCCGGTCGACCCCAAGCAGTACATCCCGCAGATCGCCAGCGAACTGAACGTGAACGACGAGATCCAACGCGAAGCAGTCGAGATCGTGGACCGGACCACGGACCTCGGACTCCACTCCGGGAAGTCGCCGTCCGGCTACGCGGCCGCAGCCATCTACGCCGCCTCCCGGATCGTCGGCCCGAAGCTCACCCAGCGCGCGGTGGCGAAGGTGGCCGACGTGACCGTCGTCACCATCCGCAACCGGTATCAGGAGCAGATGGAAGCCCTCGACGCCGAAATCGCGTACTGATCCCCCATTCGACGATTTTTCGCCGTGTGACGAGCGCGGAGGGATAGTTAAAAATCCGTGATTATTCCCGACGGGGTGCCCTCGGCTTCGAGTATCAGATAGCGTCGTCGGAGTGCGTCCGCTCGACGAGCCAGACGCGAGCGCCGTCTAAGTCGGAGTCTACCGACACGTTCGACCGTTCCCGAGCCACGCAGAAATGTGGCTGTCTGCACCGTCCCCGGTGAACTGGCTCGTCTAGCGGATGAGTTGCTGCGTCGGGTGGGGAGTCAATCCGTCGAGGCCGTTTTGAGGGTTCCGCGCTCGCTACGAAATGCCCCCGTGCGCGATATTGATGGCGGCATTCACGTCGGCGTGGACTTCATACCCGCAACTCCCACAGTTGAACTCCCGTTCGTCACGGAACGTTGGGTTCGTCTCCCCACACATCCGGCAGGTGACACTCGTGTTCCGGGGGTCGATTTTCTGGACTGGGATCCCTTCCTCACGTGCTTTGTACGCGATCTTCTCCTGTATCTCGGCAAACGGCCAGTCGTGGATCGGGTCCTCGGCCGTCTCCCGGTAGTCGGTGAGTTCCTCCAGATTAATTACAGCGGGCGCGTGCGCGGCCGCCGTCTCAACAACACGTTGACTGGCGACGTTCGTGATGTGGTCCGTGTATCGGCGGTACTGGAGACGCGTCTCTTTGACCGCCTTGAGATTGTTCTGGCGCATCGCTTCTGCCCGCCGTTTCTTTACCCGCTCGCGGTGGTGGCGGTACTCAGAGCCGGATTCCATTTCAACCGTTTCGACCGTGTCGCCGGTCACGACCGCCATACACACCAGTGGGTCATCGTTCAGGTCAACTCCGACCGTCGTCGTCACATCCTCAGGTTTGTACACCTCAACCGGCCATGTCACTGTCAGGTGAGCGTAGAGTGTTCCGTCTGCTTGGAAATGTAGTTCACACGACCCCGCCGAAGCTGGATCATCTTCATCTGTCACTCGTGACAGAAACTCTCGCTGGTAATTGCCCGGCTGAAGATGGAACCACACTCGATTATAGCTGATAAAGCTGGTTTTGAGCCCCCAACCGCGGTCGTTCTCGTGAACCTGACAGTCGTCGTGGCGGAGCGTCAGATAGTCAGCGTCGCCGAACGCTCCCCGCGGTGACTCACCCTGTTGGCCCCTTTCGCGCCAGCTCGTGAACGACTCAACCACGTCGTTTTTCGCCATCTGTGCCAGCGTGGTTTTGTAGTTCGTATCGTCGTCTGGGAGCGCCCGTTTCGACTGGTGATACATCTGCGTGTTCTGTAGATTCCACTCGTAGGCAGGGTACGAGGGGAGGACATCAGCCATGTGGGCGGCCACCTGTTGATAGGCGTCGATTCCCTGCCGGACCAGCTCGTTTTTCGCGGCACTGGTCTGAAGCTTGCACCGGATCGTTCGAGTGATGTCGATCTCGTCGGTGTCAGGGGCAAAGTCCGCGAGCGTCGGCTCTTGTGAATCCGCCATCTCCGCTGAGCGTTTCTTGCCGACACATTTAGAATGTCGGCACGAGAATAGCATACAACCAGCTGTTGGCTATACGTCACGGTCTGGGACGCGGTTGCTTCACCGCGTGCGTGTCGTTGATGCTACGGCACGTCATGCCCGCCCTCCGGCGAAGCCGCACGAAGCTTGGGGCCCTGTGTACAGGCCAAGTATCGGCGGTGGAGGAGAGAAGACCGCGACAGAAACGCGGTGCTGCATGGGTAGTACTGCACGGACAGTGGTTGGCCCACCGAGGACACGGTATCTGTGGCTGGAAATCACACGCCACGAGGCCGCCTTGCGCGGACGGAAGGAACCCCTCACAGGCAAGAGCGGGTACCCCACCGTACACAGAGGAATCTTCTCCGAGATTCCGGGAAAACGGAAAAAGAAACATCATACTAATAAATAGCACGTCTGTTTCCAGAAGAGAATCTCCATCAGCACGTTTCAGCGCTCACGTCGTCGACCCCCCGGACGTGTGGGATCATTGCAGGTCGACAGAAACTACGAACGAAAATACTGATTAAGAGTGCATGTGACGGCAATTCTGAGCATGGTTCCAGACGGACCCTTGTGGGGTTGAAGCCATGAGTGAATGGCGGACAGGAGGTCCGACAGTTCAGTTCCAGACGGACCCTTGTGGGGTTGAAGCTCCCCGGACCATACCTCTTGGTAATGGATAACAGCGTTCCAGACGGACCCTTGTGGGGTTGAAGCGGGAGTTCGCGCATCATCGCATCGAACGCCGCCCGTGTTCCAGACGGACCCTTGTGGGGTTGAAGCGACGCCCAACTGGTGGGCGTCGCCGATGAGTGACCAGTTCCAGACGGACCCTTGTGGGGTTGAAGCAGGCGGACCGCGTCGTCGGCGTCAGTCATCGGGCCGCGTTCCAGACGGACCCTTGTGGGGTTGAAGCTCAGGATTGTCGATTGTTACTGTCGCCATGTACCGGTTCCAGACGGACCCTTGTGGGGTTGAAGCCGGCGACGGCGCTGACGGCGACGTGTCGGGTGACGGTTCCAGACGGACCCTTGTGGGGTTGAAGCCAGCGATTAGCGGGAACAGTCCCAGCGTCAGAACCGGTTCCAGACGGACCCTTGTGGGGTTGAAGCACGGGCCGGTCGGAACCATGGAACATGACGTTAACACGTTCCAGACGGACCCTTGTGGGGTTGAAGCCGCTGATCTACGAGGCCGTCCGACTTTCGGGCGATTACGTGTTCCAGACGGACCCTTGTGGGGTTGAAGCATCAATGACGAGGGGAACTTGGATCACGAGCGAGCGAGTTCCAGACGGACCCTTGTGGGGTTGAAGCAACAACGACGACAGCGGAGTCGCCGACGAGGACGAGTGTTCCAGACGGACCCTTGTGGGGTTGAAGCGTCTTGATCGGAGACGGTATCGGCGGGGCAGTCCTCGTTCCAGACGGACCCTTGTGGGGTTGAAGCGTCTCGAAGTACGCCTCCTGGTAGACGCCCTCCGGGGTTCCAGACGGACCCTTGTGGGGTTGAAGCCGAGCGGAGGAACTGGACGAGTGGCTACAGGAGGAAGTTCCAGACGGACCCTTGTGGGGTTGAAGCCGCTCGCGCTGCTGACAGTGCTGTACGCACCCGGGTTCCAGACGGACCCTTGTGGGGTTGAAGCCGTGGGGCTCGAAGCATCATCGTCGGGCCTACGCGAGTTCCAGACGGACCCTTGTGGGGTTGAAGCGCGATCACTGTCGCGCGCTCGGCGATGACTCGGAGAGTTCCAGACGGACCCTTGTGGGGTTGAAGCATCTGGGTGCTGCTCACGGCCGGGCTCCTCGTGGGTGTTCCAGACGGACCCTTGTGGGGTTGAAGCTGATAACGGTCATGTGTACCAAGTGCCATGTGGCGCTGGTTCCAGACGGACCCTTGTGGGGTTGAAGCTACAACGGCATCATGGACACGCTCGCCCGCCGGTTCCAGACGGACCCTTGTGGGGTTGAAGCGCTTAGGAACGCTCGGGAGTCGAATAGTCGGCAATCTGTTCCAGACGGACCCTTGTGGGGTTGAAGCATCGCGTTCGCGTCCCTGTTCTTCGGTGGGTTCCTGTTCCAGACGGACCCTTGTGGGGTTGAAGCACCGAACCGCTGGTGGCCGAGAACGGGAATGAAGGGGTTCCAGACGGACCCTTGTGGGGTTGAAGCGCCCGCCCGTGCGTCGACGCCCACCAGTTCGTGAGCGGTTCCAGACGGACCCTTGTGGGGTTGAAGCCCAGTCGCTCGACCGGGGCGCGAGGTCAAAATGGCGAGTTCCAGACGGACCCTTGTGGGGTTGAAGCCCCGTCCGTGTCTGTCGTCACGCGCGCCGACAGCGTGTTCCAGACGGACCCTTGTGGGGTTGAAGCGTTGCGGCGGCGAGCGTGTCGTCCATCCGGGCTGTGTTCCAGACGGACCCTTGTGGGGTTGAAGCCCGACCCGCCGAGCCTGCCGGACCCGCCGAGTCTGGTTCCAGACGGACCCTTGTGGGGTTGAAGCCTTGCCCGAGAGTAACAACAACGCCCCGAGCAACGGGTTCCAGACGGACCCTTGTGGGGTTGAAGCACCGGCGAGAACACCTGTGAAGCGTGCGAAAAGAAAGTTCCAGACGGACCCTTGTGGGGTTGAAGCCATCTCGAAACGGGTGCCCTGCTCGACCACCACGAGTTCCAGACGGACCCTTGTGGGGTTGAAGCAGTCGCTGCCGCCAGGACGCCGCGCACCCAGGCGGCGTTCCAGACGGACCCTTGTGGGGTTGAAGCTCCTTCTCGATGAGTTCGTACGCCGGATGCGACACCGTTCCAGACGGACCCTTGTGGGGTTGAAGCATGCCGACGAGGCAGGCCGCCCAGAAGTCCGTCTCCAGTTCCAGACGGACCCTTGTGGGGTTGAAGCCCTATATTGTATAGTGTATGGGCGAAAGCCCGTGTTCCAGACGGACCCTTGTGGGGTTGAAGCAGTTAGAAGGAGACCTTCGAGTCACAGTCCAGAATCGTTCCAGACGGACCCTTGTGGGGTTGAAGCAACTGACGGCGTGTCACGGAACCGGTCGGTGAGGTTTGTTCCAGACGGACCCTTGTGGGGTTGAAGCGGGCGTCGGCACATCGACATCGCTCCCGACAGCGCGGTTCCAGACGGACCCTTGTGGGGTTGAAGCTCGCCCTCCGAACGGCTCTCTGCTGACGGCACCTTGTTCCAGACGGACCCTTGTGGGATTGAAGCCGTATCGTTGTATTCGTTAAACGTCTGCACAACGTGTTCCAGACGGACCCTTGTGGGGTTGAAGCCGAAGGCTACACGTATCAGCGTATCCGGTACTCCGGGTTCCAGACGGACCCTTGTGGGGTTGAAGCGACGGGACCGACGAACAGGTCCAGGAGTGACTACACGTTCCAGACGGACCCTTGTGGGGTTGAAGCAGACAGACCGGAACGTCCGTCACCCACAGGTCGGGTTCCAGACGGACCCTTGTGGGGTTGAAGCGGCGGTGATTAGCTCGTCGCTGGCATTGACAATGAGTTCCAGACGG
Source organism: Halobacteriales archaeon QS_9_67_17 (assembly GCA_003023185.1). Taxonomy (GTDB): domain Archaea; phylum Halobacteriota; class Halobacteria; order Halobacteriales; family Haloarculaceae; genus Halosegnis. The sequence goes on from PXSB01000034.1 coordinate 8,284, forward strand.
ACCCTTGTGGGGTTGAAGCTCTGACCATGAGGTTGATGCTGAAACGCTAGCCGGTTCCAGACGGACCCTTGTGGGGTTGAAGCTCCGGCAACATGGGGTCGATTCACCGGCGAGAGGTGGTTCCAGACGGACCCTTGTAGGGTTGAAGCTCTCGGTCGACAGATGTCGACCGCTCGGCTTTATCTGCTGCACTTCAACTGAAGTTGTCCACAAAAAACGAACGTTCGAAGTCAGTCGCCGAACATCTGCCGCATCATCGGATGCATCTCCATCATCTGCTCTTCGGCGATCTCCTCGTACAGCTTGTACGTGATGGAGACCGTCAGCAGCAGGCCGGTGCCGGAGACTTGGCCGATGGTGCCGAGCATGTTCGCCATGACGGCGAGTGCACCGACGAGCGCGCCACCGATGACCGTCACCTGCGGGATGTAGCGTTCGAGCACCTTCTCGATGACGCCCGGCGACTTCCGGAAGCCGGGGATCTGCATCCCGGAGTTCTGGATCTGCTGGGCGGTCGACTCCGGCCCCATCCCGGTGGTCTCGACCCAGAAGATGGCGAATATCGCACCGCCGATGATCATGAACGTCAGGTCGATGGCGATACGGATGAGGATATCTATCGGCTCACCCGCGGGGTTCGCGGCGAACCACATCCAGTCGCGGTAGTTGTAGATGGGCGCGAGATAGTAGAACAGCCCGCCGACCGGTTGACCGTTGGTGTACACGCCGAGCCACGCGGGCATCGACGCCAACTGCGCGTTGAGAATGCGCCCGAGGAACTGGACGTTCGTCTGGAGCGCGCGGACGAGAATCATCGGCAGGACGCTCGCGTAGATGAGCTTCACCGGGAAGCGACCGCGTGCGCCCTTCACCCGGGCGTGGGACAGCGGGATCTCGACGCGAACCGACTCCGCGTAGACGACGACGACGAAGATGAATACCGTCGTGAACAGGAAGAGGATCTGTCCAGGTCCGATGAGCAGTGCCTGTATGCCTTGACTGCCCAAGACGGAGCCCAGTCCGGTCTGACCGGTGATGATGGCGTACCAGCTGTAGAAGAAGCCGGGCGTGTTGCCGGTGATGTTCGGGACGCTGAACAGCCCGCCGATTAGCCGCTGGCTGACGCCGGCGATGATGAACAGCCCGATCCCGCTTCCGACGCCCCACTTCGAGATGACCTCGTCCATGAATAGGATGAGGATACCGCCGACGAATATCTGCGCGAACATCAGCCACTGAACGCCAGTGACGCCGATACCGAGTGACTGAGCGACCTGCGTATCAACGCGCAGGAAGTTGCCGGCGAACACCATCGGCAGCCCCGTCAGACACACCATCACGACCACGAGCAGCTTCTGGAGGCCCTGATACAGCACCTGATCGCGGGGGTCGTTCTCCGTGTCGAGTCCGAGCAGGTCGGCACCGCCGAGCAGCTGCAGGATGATCGACGCCGTGACGATGGGGCCGATACCCAACTGCCCGCGGTCCAGCCGAGCTTCTGGCGGAACGGGACGTGGCCCTCGGGACGCTCCACGCCGGGCATCCGCGAGAGCACCGGTTCGGCGGTCTCCTTCCAGCTCATTTTGTCAGTCGTCGTTCTCGTCGTTGGTATCTTCTTCGGCTTCCGCCTCGGCCGCGAGCTCCTCGCCGTGCTCCGTGAGCACGGCCTCGCCGCCGGCGTCGTCGAGCGCCGCCTCGGCGTCGTCGGAGAAGGCGTCGGCCGTCACGGACAGCGCCGTGTGACACTGGCCGCCGCCGAGCACCTTCACCGCGTCGGCCTCGTGGCCGTCCTCGACGACGTCACGCGCGTCGACCACGTAGCCGTCGTCGGTCTCCTCGGCGACCCCGTCGGCTTCGAGCAGGACGATGTCCTCGTCCAGCGTCCGGAGGTTCACCGTCTCGACCTCGCGTTGCGTCTTCTGCGGGCGCGAGAAGCCGTACTTTCGGCGGGGTGGATACTGATTCTGCTCGTGTTTCTTGCGACCGGCGCGACCGCGGCCACCGCGGTGACCGGCACCGCGACGCTTCTTGTGCGAGCCGCCGCCGTGCGTGCGCGAGCCGCGCTGTCTGCGTTTCTTCGAGGTCATTATCGCATCGTTCGCAGGAGGTCGTCGATACTCTCGGTGGACTGCTTCCCGAGAGCCCCACCCTCCTTGGTGGGGTGTTTGACGCCGTCGTGGCCGCCGCGAGGCGGGTGGAGCCGCAGCGTCGGCGAGAGCCCCTGCTCCTGCAGGGTGGTCTCCTCCTCGCTGACTGCGGTCGCCAGCGCCTCCACGTCGTCGTAGTCGGTGTGTTCGCTCACCCACGCGTCGTCGATGTCGGCGTCCCCCTCGGCGGGTTCGCCGCGCCGCTCGATGAGCAGCGCAATCGTCTCGGCACTGGGCGTGCCGTGTGCCACCCAGTCGTTCACCTTCGTGATCATGCCACGGTAGGTGTCCGTCTCCGGGACGAGGGTCGCGTGGTTGACGCGGTGGAGGTTGAGCATCGAGAGCGTGTCGCGCACGCCCTGACTCTGGTTCACCTCGCCGCGCAGTTGGACGATAGCCTCCATCACTCGATCACCTCGCGTTTCTCGAAGGCGCGCTCGGGGACGCGTGCCTCGCTCGTCGCGCGGAGCGCGTTGAACGTCGCCTTTGCGAAGTTGACCGTCGTTCGGGTGTTGCCCGACGAGCGGGTCCAGATGTCCTCGATGCCGGCGAGTTCGAGCACGTTGCGGACGGTCTCACCGCCCGCAAGCCCGAGGCCGCGCGGGGCCGGCCGAAGCTCCACCTCGACGGAGCCGGCCTTCCCCTCGGTGCGTAGCGCGACCGTGTGCGAGCGGCCACAGCCACACTCCCACGAGCCACAGCCGCGCGAGGCGTCGATGACGTTGAGCTTCGCGATGTCGATGGCCTTCTCGATAGCGCCGCCGACCTGATCGTCGCGGCCCTCGGCGTAGCCGACGTAGCCGTCGCGGTTGCCGACGACGACGACACACCGGAACTTCACCCGGCGACCGGAGTCGGTCATCCGCTGGACCATGTTGATGTCCAGCACCTCGTCGTCCATCCCTGGGAGGAGTTGGTCGACGATCTCCGGCTCCTTCAGCGGCAGCCCGCTGTTTAGCGCCGCACGCATGTCGGTTATCTCGCCCTCTACGACCTTCCGTCCGAGCCGCGTCCGCGGCTCCCAACCGTTGCTCATTGTAGTAGCTCCTCCCGAATCTCGTCGAAGTGGTCGGGCAGTTCGGTGGCGTCGAAGTCGCCGCTGTAGAGCCCGTCTTCCTGTTCGGCGTACTCGGCGATGTGGACGCCGCGCGTGCGGTCCCACTCGGCGAACACGTCGTCGTTGTGCGGAATCTCCAGCCCGGCGTCGATAGCGCCCTCCTGCACGGCGAACATCTTGCTACCGGGGGTAGCGGTGTTCAGGCCGAGATCGAGGACGGCCTCGTCGTACCCCTCCTCGATGGCGCGAAGGCCGGCCAACAGGCCGGTGAGATACGCCGCCGGCAGATTGCCGGTCGATGCCTCCCAGCCGTGGTCGGCCAAGTCCCCCGAGGTGGCACTCGCCACCGTCTTGTCTCCGTTCTGTCCAGTAATCACCAGCTGCGCCCTCGTGTGCTGGTTGCTCTTGCGAGCGACCAGCCGGGGTTTCCCGGATTTCAACAGGCGCAACCGCTGATGGTAGTTCGTACGTGCCTCGCGGCGACGCCGCATCGGCACTTTGTATCGTGGTCCGGTTGCCATTGTCAGTAGTTCTCCTCGATGTGTCGCGTGAGGTCAGCGACGGAGTCGAACTCGCCGCCCGAGGCCTGGTCGTACAGCGACCGGTAGTCGGATGCGTCGAGTTCGCCCTCGTCGCGCAGTTCCTTGAGCGTGCTCCGCTGTGCGCGGATCGTCGACTGCCACGCTTCCTTCTCGTCCTGTCGGCCGCCGGCCTTCCCCTTCCGGGAGCCAGCGCCCGTTCCGTGGCCGTACGAGCGCTTCTCTGCGCGCTCGCGGGCACGGCCACGCGAGTTGGACTTGGCGTCTTTCGACTCGATGACACCCTCGTCGATCAGTTCGCGCACGTCCTCGCGGGTGATCGCGTCGGCGATGTCGCCCGGTCGCTCGGGGTCGAGCCAGACGCGGTTCTTTCCGACATCGAGGATGTCGGCCGCGAGTCGTCGCTGTGCAGTCAGGTCACTCATTAGCTTCCACCTCGACTTCGACGTACGTCGGGTTGAGAACGCGGATCTCGCGTTCCTCCGCCGTCTCTTCGATGGCCTCGCGCTTGCGCGCGCCGACCGTCGACCCGATGCGGACGGCCTGCGTGTCGCCGTCGACGCCTTCGAGGTCGTCCACGTTGTGGACGTGGACCTCCTCGAAGCCGGACGGGTGAAGGCCGCGTACCGGTTCGGGCGTTCGGAAGCCGGCCTCGACCTTCGGCCCTTTCCCCTTCTGGCCTTTCCGCTGCTTGGAGAGGCCGCCGCGGGGTTTGCGCCACGAGGTCGGCGTCCGCTTCTTCTTGTGGTAATCCTGCCGGTTGAACTGCGGCGTGTCGACGCGGGAGCGCTCGGCGAGAAGCCGTTCGGTCTCCTCGTCCAGATCCGGCGTCTTGTCCGCGTGCCCGCGGGGGCGGAGTTCCGTCTCCACCTCTTCGTCGAGTTCTTCCTCGGCTTCGGTCTCCTCTTCGACCTCCGCTTCCGTCTCTTCCTCGACTTCGAGTCCGCCGACGTCGGCCTTGATACGGGCGGCGAGGGCGTTACCGACCCCCTCGACATCCGCCAGCTCCGACTGGTCAGCGCGACGCACGTCGTCGACCGTCTCGAAGCCCGCGCCCTCGAGGGCCGCAGCCTTCGCGTTGCCGACGCCAGAGATGTCCGTCAGGTCCATCTCCTCGGCCTCAGCTTCGGATTCCTCGGAGTCGGCTTCCTCGGTTTCCTCCGCCTCGGACTCCTCGGTCTCGGCGTCCGTCTCTTCGACTTCGGCCGTTTCGGTCTCCTCGGCGTCGACCTCTTCGGTCGCTTCAGCCTCGGTATCCTGCTCTGTCTCGTCTGCCGTCTCGTCGTTCTCGCTCATCAGGCACCACCTCGGTTCGGCTTGCTCGTGATGTAGACGCCGTCCTGAAAGACGCGGGTGTCCTTTCCGGAGACGCGCGTTAGCTGTTCGATGTCAGCGGCCGTCTGCCCGACGTCTTCGATACTCGGGCCGGAGAGGGTGACCTCCTCGCCGTCGACGGCCACCTCGGTGTCCCCGTGGATCGGGGTTCGGCGCGCCGCCTTCTCGCCGAGGAAGTTCTCGATGACGACCTCGTCGCTCTCGGTGTTCACCTGCATCGGGAAGTGGGAGTAGAACACTTCCATGCTGTACTCCCACCCCTCGGTGACGCCGTGGAGCATGTTCTCCACGTGGCTCTCGAAGGTGCCGACGGTCGCGTTCGTCTTCGCGTCGGTCTCGGTCGCCTCGATGTGCGCGATCACCTGTCCGCCGACGCCCGCTTCGCGGGCCTCGTAGTGGCTCATCACGCCGTGGCTGGTGGTGACGACGAGCGTCCCGTAGTCGCGGGCGGGGAGGAACCGCTTCTCCCACGTCTCGAACCCGTCGGCACCCGCCGAATAGCGCGGCTTCACCGCGCCACAGGCGTTGATCGAGCCGCTCAGTTCGACCTCGAACTCGCCGGCCCGTCCGTCGTCGACGAACTGGAACGTGTCGATGTAGCCGCGGTCCGCGAGGACCTCGAGCACGGAGCCGATCTCGTTCGAGGCGGGTTGTACCGTGTGTGTCAGATGGCCGACGCCCTCCGCGTTGTCGAGCCCGGAGAGCGCGCTGGCCAGTGGGTCGTTGTCCGCCATTGTTAGCTGTACTTCTCGAAGCCCATGTCGCGGGCGATCTCGCGGAAGCACTGTCGACACAGCCAGATGTCGTACTTGCCGACGAGTCCCTGCTTGCGGTCGCACCGCTGGCACTCGTGGGCCTGACCGGTCGTGGCTTCCTGTTCTGTCTCGCTCATGCGTTCACCTCGATGTCGAACTCGCCTTCGAGGAACGCGGCTGCGTCCTCGGGCGTGAGTCGGTGGGTGCCGGGGATCTGCCGGCTCGCCTTGTCGCGTTTGTGCACCCGATGGCCCGGGCGGACGAGATTCACCGTCACGTCCAGCCCGTAGATGCCGATCTCGGGGTCGTACTCCTGACTCGGGAACGCCGTGTGTTCGTCGATGCCGAAGGAGAAGTTCCCCGTCTCGTCGAACTGGTCGGCGTCGATGTCGGCAATCGGCAGCGCCTTGCCGAGGAACTCCTCGGCGAGGTCGCCGCGCAGGGTGACCTTCGCACCGATGGGGTCGCCCTCGCGGATGTTGAACTCCTGAATGGTCCGCTTGGCGGTGGTGCGAACGGCCGTCTGGCCGGCGATCTCTTCGAGGATCGCCTCGCCGTCGGCGAGCTCGCGGCCACCACGACCGACGCCCATGTGGACGACGACCTTCTCGACGCGGGGCGTCCGCATCTCGTGGAACTCCTCGCTCGCGTCGGAGCTCATTCGTCACCACCCTCCGTGAAGTTCTCGTCGATGACGACGACGTACGCCTCGACCGTCTCGATGCGGTCGCCGTCCGCGTCGACGAGGACGTTGTTGTCCGACGAGCCGGCTGTCACCTGAATCTGCTCGATTTCGCCGATCTCGCCGGCGTGTTCGCCGTCGACAGCGGTGACGAGCGCGCCCTCTTCGTAGGGGAAGTGGGCGACGACCGAGTTGTCGTCGTTCGAGATGACGATGGAGTCGTTGCGCGTGATCGACTCGTCGTCGGTCAGCAGCGTCGCTCCGTCGTGGAGTGTCAACTGCGTCTCGCCGCCGGGCACCTGCTGTTTCCCGACCACCTTGCCGAGCCGCGAACCGGCGGCGTCGGCGTCGATGGGCGTGAGCGAGAGGCGGCCACCCTCGTCGGGGAACACCCGATAGAACTCCTCTCGTTCCGCGAACGTGAGGATGTCGAACATCCCGATGGGACGTTCCTCGTCTTTCACGGCCGTCCCGTTGACGAGCACGGAGTCCTGCCCGAGTGCGTAGCGGGCTTCCTTCTTCGAGTCGACGTAGCCGAGCACGTCGCGCAGGAGGATGAGCAGGGGAACCCCTGCCTCACCGTGCGGGCCGGCGTCGGCCTTCACGGTGAACGTCTGCTCCTTGCGCTCGACCGGCCACGAGTTCGGTACCGACAGTCGCTTCTGGTGTCGCGTCATTCGTTGTCCTCCTCGAGACGCGCCTCGCGCTTCTCGTCTTCGAGATCGAGGTCCGTGACGACGAGATTCGACGCGTCGAGCGGACGCGGAACCTCCTCACCGTCGGCCGTTTCGAGGGTAACGCCCTCGACGTGGACGACGGCGTCCCGAAGGTCGACGTTCACCACGTCGGCCTCCTCGCCGGCGAAGTCACCGCGCTGCACCTCGACGGTGTCGCCTTCGTTGACACGGACGCTGCGCTTGCCGTACTCCTCGCGGAGCGACTCCGAGAGGTGCGCACGGACCTGCCGCTGCTTCTCGTGAAGCGGGGCGCGTCGTTGTCTGCTTCGTTGTTTGTCTGGCTGTCGTGTCATACTATCATCGTCGCCGTACTGGCGATGCTGCCGAACCGCTCGGCCACCTCCCGCGCGATGGGACCCTTGAGTTCGGTCCCGCGGGGGTCTTCGTTCTCGTCAATCACGACGGCGGCGTTGTCCTCGAACTTCAGCCGCGTCCCGTCCGGCCGGCGGATCGGCTTCCGCTGGCGGATGATGACGGCTTTGAGCACCTGCCGCCGCATCTCGGGCGTTCCCTTGGTGACGGAGACGGTGATCTTGTCGCCGAGTCCGGCCTTCGGGTGGCGGTTCTTCGCCCCCGAGTAGCCCGACACGGAGGTGACCTTCAGCTGACGGGCACCCGTGTTGTCCGCACACGATCGTCACCTCCGGCCGCGGCGGTGGCCTCGGCGGCCACGCGCTCCACGACGACGTGTGATTTGGTTTTCGAGAGCGGTCGTGTCTCTGCGATACGAACCGTGTCGCCGACCGATACGTCGAGACAGTCAGGGTGATGCGCCGAAATGCGCGACCGTCGCTTCATGAAACGGTCGTACTTCGGCACCTTGACATCGTACTCTCGCTCGACGACGACGGTTTTCTCCATGTCGGTGGAGGCGACCTCCCCCTCGACTGTCTGCCCACGCACGCTCAGCGTGCCGTGGAACGGACAGTTCGGGTCCGAGCAGGTCGTCTCCGGGTTCGGTACGTTCAGTCCTAGCGCCATTTGTTTGGTGTCGTTGTTTCGGTCCGTCGGGCAGGGCGCGCGACGAGTCGCTCGCCTTCCACGATGACGCGCTCGCCATCTGTGCGGAAGCGGAACGTCGCGGCCGCCTTCGGGACCTGTTTGGTGCCCGACGCCCCCGCCACGACGAGCGTCTGCATCGTCTCGTCGACGACATCGCCCGCGATGCCGACGAGGTCGGCGTTTCGCGACTCGACGACCTCCGCGTGGAGACCGGCGAGTTCGTGTCGTGGCAGGGTCGTTGGGTTCATCGTTCCTCCTCGTCTCGCGACTCGTGGTCGCCTTCCTCGCGCTGAATCGTCTTGATCCGTGCGATGGTGCGGCGAAGCTCCTTGGTGCGCCCCGGGTTCTCCGGCGCGCCACCCGCCGACTGTATTGCCTTCGCGTTCAACAGCTCCGTGCGGAGCTCCTCGACTTCCGCCTCGCGCTCCGCGGGCGTCATATCGCGGATCTCCTCGACGTGCAGGATGGCCATCAGTCGTCACCCTCCTCGTCGGCCTCGGACTCGTCGCCTTCCATCTCGTCGAGCAGTTCCTCGGCTTCCGACTCGGTCTCCTCGTCGAGGGCCTCGACGTTCTCCTCGATTTCTCGTCGAACTCGACCCCCTCGACCTTCTCGTCGGTTTCGACCTCACCCTCGATGGCCTCGTCGGCCTCGGCGAGCAGTTCGTCCACGTCGCCCTCGGCCTCCTCGATGAAGGCCTCGACATCCGCGTCCTCTTGGATACGGAAGTCGTCGGGCAGTTGTGCGTTCGGCGGGATGATCTTCACTTGCACCCCGATGGTGCCGAGCTTCATCACGGCCGTGCCGACACCGTGGTCGACGATCTCCTCTGCGGGCTCGCCGTTGTGCTTGACGTAGCCGCGGTTGAACTTCTCGACGCGCGAGCGGGCACCCGTGACCTTCCCGGAGAGGATGATCTCGGCACCGAGCGCGCCCGCATCCATGATGCGGTCGATGGTCGTGTGGCCCGCCTTCCGGAAGTACCAGCCCCGTTCGAGGGCGTTGGCCAGCCGGTCGGCGACGATCTGGGCGTTCAGGTCCGGCTCGTCGACCTCCTGCACGTCGATCTGCGGGTCTTCGAGGTCGAACTGCTCCTCGATGGTGGTCGTGAGCTTCCGGATGTTCTTCCCGCCCTTGCCGATAACCATCCCCGGCTTCTCGGCCTTGAGGACGATCTGCGTGCCCATCGGCGTCTGGGCGAGTTCCATGCCGCCGTAGCCCGCGCGGGCCAACTCGTCGGCGAAGAACTCGTCTATCTGCGTCCGGCGGAGCCCGTCGTCGATGAACTGCTGTTCGTCCGCCATCAGGCTGTCACCTCCTCGACGACGATCTCCACGTCGACCTGCGGCGTGTTCCACTCGGAGGCACGCCCCATCGCGCGAGGCTGCCGGCCCGGCGATTCGCCGACCTTGTGGGCGGCGACGTGTGCGATCTCCATTGCGTCGGCGTCGAAGCCCTGATGTTCGGCGTTCGCGGAGACGTTCTCCAGCAGGTCGAGGAAGGCCTCGCTGACCTTCTCCGGGTAGCGGCCCGCGTCCCAGCCGTCGATGTCGGAACGATGTCCGACGCCCGAGTTGTGGGACTTGAACGGAACGGACTGTTCGCCGTCGATCACGGCCTGCAGATAGTCGGCGGCATCGCCGACTGTCCGGCCCTTGATCGCCCGTGCGACGGCCTTGCTGTGCTTGTGGCTCATGTGACGCTCCCGAAGCATGGCTTTCGCCGTCTCGTCCGGGTCGGCGTCGATGCTGTAGCTGATACCCATTATTTGAGCGGGACGAACTTCGACGACCGGGTCGCCCCGATACCGGCCTGTCCGTGTTCGACGGAGGAGCGCGTGAGCACGAACTCGCCGAGATAGTGACCGAGCATCTCGGGTTCGACGTAGACGCGCTCGAACTCGTGACCGTCGTAGACGGCGAAGGTGAGCCCGACGAACGCCGGCAACACCGGCATGTCACGCAGATGCGTGCGGATGGGGTCGTTGGCCGTCCCCTCCTCGTCGCGTTCGCCCGCCGTGTCGAGCAGCTTCTCCTGCTCCTCGGTCAGGCCGCGTCGGATACTTCGCCGCTGGCGTGCGGGGAGCAGTTCGGCTACCTCGTCGAGCTCCATCGACTGGAGTTCGTCGAGCGTGTGGCCGCGGTAGGTGAACGCACCCTCGCGGCCGGTCTGGTATTCGCTACTCATTGTTGCCTCCGTTGCCACCGCGACCGGTGGATCGTGACGCGATGTCGCCGACCTTCCGGCCCGGCGGCGCGTCTCGCGAGATCGACTTCGGCTTGCCGGGGTGCTGGCGGCCGCCGCCACCGAACGGGTGGTCGACGGCGTTCATCGCGACCCCGCGCACGTTCGGCCACTTCGTGCCGCGTGCACGCATCTTGTGATGCTTGTTGCCGGCCTTGACGAACGGCTTCTCCGTCCGACCACCGCCGGCGACCGCGCCGATGGTCGCCCGGGCCTCCGGGCTGAGTCGCCGCACTTCCCCGGAGGGAAGCTGGACGACTGCGGCGTTGCGGTCGTGGGTCATCAGCGTCGCGTTGACGCCCGACGCTCGGGCGAACTTCCCGCCGTCGCCGGGCTGACGCTCGACGTTACAGACGGGGACGCCCTCCGGGATCTCAGCGAGCGGGAGCGTGTTCCCGACCGCGATCTCCGCGGAGACGCCGACCTGTATCGTGTCGCCGACGCCGACGCCCTCGGGCGCGAGGACGAGTCGCTGGTCGCCGTCCTCGAACTCAATGGCCGCCACGGGTGCGCTGCGCGCGGGGTCGTGTTCGATGTCCACGACTGTCCCCGAGACAACGTCGCCGTCCTCGACCGTGCGGTGCGACAGATTCGCCTTGTAGCGGTGCGACGGCGCCCGGAACGTGGACGTGCCGCGACCGCGTCGTTGTCCTTGGATTCGTCGTCCCATGGTCAGAACACCCCGATGCGCGACGCGACGTCCTGCGCGTCGTCCGCCTCGGAGAGGGTGACGACGGCCTTCTTCGTCCCGTCGGTCGTTACCTGTGTGTTCACGCTCGTCACCGACACGTCGAAGCGCGTCTCGACCGCGTCGCTGACCTCCGGCTTCGTCGCGTCCGCCTCGACGACGAACTGGAGCTTGTTGTCGAAGTCCATGTCGTTCATGGCCTTCTCCGTCACGAGCGGATACTTGACGGTCATCGGTCGGCCACCTCCGCGAGCGCGGACTCGGTCCAGACCGTCAGTCGGCCGGGATGCGTGCCCGGCGCGAGGTCCTCTGCGGAGACGTTCGAGGCGGTCGCCACGTCGGCACCCGCGAGGTTACGGGCGGCCTTCGACGGCTCATCGCTCGTCACGAACAGCACCGACGAGGGCTCGTCGTGCTTGCGTCCGCGGCTCGTGCCGCGGCCCGCACGCACTGACTTGCCGTCGTCGGCCCGCTCGATGTCGGCGTGTGCGCCGACGGCTTCGAGGAAGGAGACGACCTCCTGCGTCTTCAGCAGCTCCTCGAACTCGTCGCTCACGACGAGCGGGAGGTCGAGGTCGTCGTCGAACGCGTGGCCGCGCTCGGCGACCTGCTCAGCGTCCGCGGTGGCAGCGATGGCCGACCGGACGGCGAGCTTTCGCTCCTTCGTGTTGATGTCGAGGCCGCGGTCCTTCTCCGCCTTCGGCGGGTGGGCCGGACGGCCCTTGACCGCCTGCGACACCCGGCGTGCCTGCCCCTCCTGTCGGGGGACGTGGGCCATGCCGCGGCCCGAACCCGGTGACTCGGCGGGCGTGCGGAGACCGGCGAACTCGTCGGCTCCGTAGTCCTGTCGTCGATTGGCTCGCGCGGCGCGGACGGCACGCTCGATGAGGTCGGGCCGGTAGTCGGTGTCGAACACCGCCGGCAGCTCGACCTCGTCGGCCTCCGAACCGTCGAGATCACGTACTGTTGCCTTCATTATCCTTGGTTAGACGCCGTCGAGACGAACCGCACCTCGGGGTCGAGACGCGGCTGGTCGTTCGGTCGCACGGCGGGGCGAAGCCGGAGCAGACGCTGCTCCGGACCCGGCAGTGACCCCTTGACGAGCGCGTACTCGCCGTCGACCTCGCCGTAGTTGACGAAGCCACCGTCGGGCGTCACGTCCTCGTCACCGAGCGCCATGAGCCGCTTGTTCAGCTCTGTGCGCTGGTGGTAGCCGGTCTGTCCCTGCTGGGGGACGGTCGACCGGACGCGCGAGGGATTCCACGGGCCGAGGTTGCCGATGCGTCGGCGCCATCCCTGACGGGCGTGTTTCCCCTTCCGCTTCTGGACGCCCCACCGCTTGACGGGCCCCTGCGTGCCTTTCCCCTTCGTGATGCCCGCGACGTCGGCGTACTCGCCGGCGCGGAACACGTCGGTGACGGCGTGCTCGCCGCCCTCGTCGAGCAGGTCGAGCCCGAACTCGACGCGGTCGCCGAGCGACCCGCCGCCGACGCGTGTCTCCATCACGTCGGGTTTCGTCTTCGGAACGCTCGACAGCGCACCCGGCACCGTGTGGGTGACCACGCGCACGTCCGCGACCCGACCCTCGTCGAGTGCGGCGCGAACGTCGTCGGCGTCCGTGCTGTTCGTCTCGGGCGTGTCGACCGCGCGACCGAGATCGTCGTGAAGCTCGTCGCTCCACGCCTCGGTCAGCGGTCGAAGCCCGTAGGCCGTGTCTTCGTAGACTCGAAGGGCCGCGGCGCGCATCGGCGGCGTCTCGACGACCGTGACAGGGACCGTCTCCTCCATCCCTTCGCGGGGCGAGTCGGGCTCGTCGTTGATCGACACGACGTGGGACATCCCGGCCTTGTAGCCGGCGAAGCCCTGTAGCCCCGGCTGGCCGTCGTCGGACGGCCAGCTGTTGAACCGCGGAACCTCGCTGGCCGCGCGGGTGCGGGGGCCAAAGCCCATCGAGCCTTTTCGTGGTCTGCTTGGTTGTGGCATTCTGGTCTCACTCCAGTGTGAGTGTAGCGAGCGTGGCGAACAGCGCTTCCTCCGTTCGCACCACCTCGCTACCTTGGTTCGGAACCGTGTTGAGCCAGAGGTCGAACCGCGCGTGCGGTTCGTCCGCGTCGGACGCGGCTGCGTCCGACGACTCATCGCATACCGCCGGCGCGTCTGCGCCCGCGGCGTCGGTCACTTCGTCCGGCGAGATGCCGAACATCTCTGGTAACCCCCGTTCGGGGGCACCGAAGGCGACGGTCACGCCCTCGCGCACGGACTCGACTACCGAGTCGAGCCGTGACGCCGAGAGCGACTCACCGTGCCGCGATGCGGCAATACGGACGCCGGCATCGGCGCGGGCGAGCGCCGTCGAAACGTCCTCGCGGGCGACACGATACCCCGGAAGGGGGTCGTCGGTCAGCCGCGCACGGACCGGTTCTCGCGAAGTAACCCTGACTGAGACGCGCTCCCCCTCCGTCGGTGCGCACATACCGGGCGGCACCGGGAGGGAGACCGGGTGTTGCAGTCCGCAATTGACCCGAACGCGGTCGTCAG
>PXSB01000035.1 GCA_003023185.1 Halobacteriales archaeon QS_9_67_17
CCCGGAAGTTACCCTTTTCGCCGCGCGGCTCCTACCGAACGCATGGACGGTCCGGTCGTGCTGTTCGACGGCGTCTGCAATCTCTGTGCGTGGTCGGTCCGGTTCATCGTCGAGCGGGACGACGGCACGCTCAGGTTCGCGCCGCTCCAATCGCAAGAAGGTGCCGCCCTGCTCGACGAGCACGGCCTCGCGGCCGACTACTTCGACTCGCTCGTCTACATCGACGAGTCGGGCGCGTACACGAAGAGCGACGGCGCGGTCCGCATCGCCCGCCATCTCGACGCGCCGTACCGGTGGGCGTGGCACACTCGTCACGTCCCGCGGCCGCTCCGGGACGCGGCCTACGACCTGCTCGCGAGCGTCCGGTATCGGCTGTTCGGGAAGAAAGAGGCCTGTCTCGTCCCGGACGGAGAGCTTCGCGAGCGGTTCATCGCGCAGTCCGGCTGACGGACGCGCGCCGGGCCTACACAGCGAGTAGTTACACTGCGTACTCCGATTCCCGTATCTGCGCGTAGCGGCGGCCGCGGCTGGCGAACTTCGCCCGCTTGTAGGCGTAGAGGAACCGGAGCCCGTCCGGTCCTCGCTTGAGGAGGTCACGCGTCCGGTAGAAGCCGTCCTGTGGCATGATGGCGTCGACGACATCGAACACGCGGTTCCAGTCGTCGGGGCCGTAGTCGTGGACGATGTCGGCCATGGCGACGTTACGGCGTAGCTCCTCGCCGAGCGCGCGGTGCCACTCGGCGTTGTATGCGCGGAGATTCCCCTGTGCGGCGAGTCGCCCGGCGAGCTTGCCGGTGCGGACCGCGACGTGGTCGCCGCCCTCGTGGAAGGCGCTGGTCGCGCCCATCGCCCCGCCGGCGACGGCGACGTTCGCGGCCGTCGGCGACTCGATGGGCCGCGTCGAGGAGATGGGATACGTCTCCGTTCCGTCCGTCTTCCCGCGGTCGGTCTGCAGGCGCGTACCCGTCGCGATTGTCGACATCGGACAGGTCCAGATCGATGGGCATCGTGAGCCCGACGCGAGCCACGTTGCCGTCGTTCGGGAACACCCACGGGTAGGCCGTGTGTCCCGGCATATACCCCCACCAGAACTTGATCCGGTCCGGCTCCAGCAGTTCCTCGGGAATCTCGCGGTACTCCTGATAGGCGATGTGGTTGGCCTCCGTCGCGTCGAGGCGGTCGAGTTCGCCGTTTGGCAACAGGGGCCCGAGCACCGCTCCGGTGACGGTCCGCTGTGGCCCGTCCGCGAGCACGAGATACCGGGTGTCGAACTCGGTGCCGTCGTTGAGGACGACTGTGTGCGAGGGCCGACCGGCAAGGTCGGTCTCCACGTCGCGGACGCCGGTGCCGACGCGGTACTCCGCGCCCGCCCGTTCGGCGCGCTCGCGGAGCCAGTCGTCGAACCGCGCCCGGTGCATCGTGAATCCGAAGTTCGGATAGTCGGCGTCCATCCCCGTCGAGTCGAGCGCGACAGCACTGTCCGGTCCGATGAAGTCCGCGCCCGACAGCTCCCGGTGTTTGACGCGGTCTGGAACCGGCTCGTCGAGGTCCATCAGCTCGACCCAGTAGTCGAGGATGCCGGCGGCGTCCGTCGAATCCGGGCCGAGTCCCTCGCGGTCGGCGCGCGGGACTCCCTTCTCGATGACGACCGTGTCCGCCCCCTCGGCCGCGGCCGCGCGGCCGGCCGCAGAGCCGGCCGGTCCCCCGCCGACCACGACGACGTCGTAGTCCATACTCTCTGAGTGGGGTCGGGCGGCTTAAATCGCTTGACACACGCGTCGCGGAGCAAGCGGGAGTGAGCACCGACGGGACACAGAGTTATGCGTTCACGGCGCTACGTCGCTCGTGTGTCCGAAGAAGTGCTGTTCGAATCGGAGCGCAGGCAGAACCGTGCGGAAATCGCGTCGTTCCTTCGAACCGTCGCAGAGAAACTGGAAACGGGCGGCGACATCACCCTGCGTGCGGGCGAGGAGTCCGTGACGATGCGGCCACCTTCCCGCCCGACCTTCGAGGTGAAGGCCGAACGCGAGGGACCGTCAGGTGGGCCGTACGAACGCAGCGTCGAGTTCGAACTGGAGTGGGACGAGGACGCCGGAGACGACGCGGACGGCACACTCGAAATCGAGTGACCGACGCGTACAGTTAACACGCCAGCGGGCGACCGCCCCACCATGACTGACAGCGTGCGCGTCGAGCGCGACGGCGCAGTCGGTCGCATCGTCTTCGACCGCCCCGATGCCAACAACGCGATGGACGCCACGGCGGCCGAGGGGCTTCGGGCCGCGGCGGCCGACCTCGCCAGCGACGACGACTGCCGATGTATCGTGTTTACGGGCGTCGGCGGCGTGTTCAACACCGGTGCTGACCTGACGGCACTCGACGGCGACGAGCGGGACGAGACGGCGATCCGGGCGCTCGCGGGGACGCTCCACGAGTTCGTCGGCACGCTCGCCCACGCGCCGAAGCCAGTGGCCTGTGGCGTCAACGGCGTCGCTGCGGGCGGTGGCATCGGCCCCGCGCTGGTCGGGGATGTCGTCATCGCGGCGGCCTCGGCGCGCTTCCAGTTCGCCTACCCCGCAATCGGACTCTCGGCAGACGGCGGTTCGTCGTACTTCCTGCCGCGACTCGTCGGGATGCGCGAGGCCCAGCGCATCGCCATGCGCGACGAGCCCGTCGACGCGGCCGAGGCCGACGAGCTGGGGCTCGTCACGGAGACGGTGCCGGACGACGAGTTCGACGACGCCCTCCGGAGCGAGGCCAAGGCGCTCGCCGCGGGCCCGACGCGGGCGTACGCCGAGACGCGCGAACTGCTGTGGACCTCGCTCGACCACGGCCTCGGCGAGCAGCTCGCACGCGAGGCCGACCGCATCGCCGGGCTGACGCAGACGGCCGACTATCAGGCGGGCTATGCGGCGTTCTTCGGCGAGAAATCGCCGGATTTCACGGGGGAGTGACCCGTGAGTCGGTGCCGCCGCGACCACTGCGTCACCCCGAGTCGAACGGTTTTTACCCGGGCGACGAGTTTCTCCTCCCAAGATGGCAATCAAGCCCGCCTACATCAAGAAGCTCGCGAGGGCGCTGTTAGAGCGCTACGAGGAGGCGTTCAGCACGGACTTCGAGCACAACAAGGAGGTCGTCGCGGAGCTGACCAACGTCCAGTCGAAAGGCGTTCGCAACCGCATCGCCGGCTACATCACCCGCAAGCAGCAGGGCGGCGTTCCGGCGTAACGTTCCTTTCTGTTCTCCGACCCCGCGACGAAGCGATCCCGAAAGCCACTTGACTGACTGGTTAGTAAGCACGCGCGATGAACGACGAGACGCGGGAGGCCGTGATGACAGCGACCCATCGGGCGCTGTGCACGCACGGCTTCGCGGATCTCACGACCCAGCGGATCGCCGACGAGTGGGGGAAATCGAAGGCGGCACTCCACTACCACTACGACACGAAAGAGGAGCTACTGCGCACGTTTCTCGATCACCTGCTGGCGAAGTTCGAATCCCGGCTCGCCTGCGAGTCGGCCGACCCACGGGTGCGACTCGACACGTTCGTCGACGCGGTGTTCGCGCCCGTCGAGGCTGACGACGACAGCCGCGAGTTTGCGGTCGCGCTGTTGGAGATCAAGGCGCAGGCTCCTTACTCGGAGACGTACCGGGACCGACTCGCTGCGCTCGACGAGCGGATGCGCGAGACGGTAGCAGGGGCCGTCCGCGACGGGATCGAAGCGGGCCACTTTCGACATGCCGACCCCGACGACGTGGCCAGATTCGTCGTGACCGCGATCAACGGCGCACACGTCCGTGAGGTCGCGCTTGACGAGTCGCCCAGCGAAGCGCGCCGACTCATCGAAGGGTATCTCGACGACGCGCTCGGTCGGGACCCCGCCACGGAGGTGCCGGCCTGATGTTCAAAGGCAAGGAGGAGCTGGAGCTCACCCAAGGGGAGATCGGCAAGCCCCTGTTTTATCTCTCGATTCCCATCGTCATCACCAATCTGCTCCAGACCGCCTACAATCTCGCGGACACGTTCTGGCTCGGGCAGTACTCCACGAACGCGCTGGCGGCCATCTCCTTCGCGTTCCCGATGGTGTTTCTCATCATCTCGCTTGGCTTCGGCGTCTCCGTGACCGGGAGCGTGCTCGTCGCCCAACACACGGGCGCCGGCGAGGACCGACGCGCGGAGTACGCCGCCTCACAGACCGTCGCCTTCGCCGTGCTCGTCTCCGTGCTGATCGGCGCGGTCGGCTACGTCGCCGTCGACGACCTGCTGCAGATATTCGGCGCGAGTCCGGCGGTGTTGGCCGCCGCCGCGGCGTACATGCGCGTCATCGCGCTCGGCCTGCCGGCGATGTTCGGCTTCTTCATCTTCCTCTCGCTGATGCGCGGCTACGGTGACACCATCACGCCGATGCTCGTCATGCTCGGGACCGTGATACTCAACGTCGCGCTCGACCCGTTCCTCATCAACGGATGGACGCTCGTCGCGAACGCGCCGCTCGTCGGGACGGTCGCATTTCCCGAACTCGGGGTCACGGGGGCCGCCTACGCGACGGTGTTCTCTCGCGGCGTGGCGACGGTCGTCGGGATGGCCATCATGTTCTCCGGCACCCGCGGCGTCCGGATCCGGCTGAGTGACATGCGCCCCGACCTCACCTACGCCCGGAAGATGCTCCGTATCGGTCTGCCGGCGTCTATCGAAGGCACTGGCCGGTCGCTGTCGGTCAACCTGATGCTCGTCGTCGTCGGGGCCTTCTCCACCAGCGTCGTCGCCGGCTTCGGGATCGGGATCCGCGTCTTCTCGGTCATCTTCCTGCCGGCCATCGCGGTCGCGCGGGGCGTCGAGACGATGGCCGGTCAGAACATCGGCGCGGGCCAACCCGACCGCGCCGAGGCCGCGGCCGACTTCGCCGCACGCGTCATGTTCGGCGTGCTCTCCATCCTCGGGGTCGGCATCTTCCTGCTGCCCGAGCCAATCGTCTCGCTGTTCAGCAACGACCCCGCCGTGGTCACGACGGGCGCGGAGTTCCTCCGGTACGTCGCGCTCACGTTCGGCTGTATCGGCTTCATGCGCGGCTACACCGGCGGCTTCCGCGGCGCCGGACAGACGATGGTGTCGGCCGCCATCGCCATCATCTTCCTCGGCTTCATCCGGCTCCCTATCGCCGCGGTGCTGTCGTTCGGCGTCGGCGGGCCAGTCGGTCTCGCCGGCCTGACCGTGACGCTGCCGCAACTCGTCCCGGCGATGGGTTCGTCGGGCATCTGGTGGGGGTTCGTCGTCTCGAACGTCGCGGGCGCACTCATCGCTGTGGTGTGGTACAAACGCGGCACGTGGCGCGACGCCGACGTGCGCGACGAGTCGGAGCCCGCTGACCCCGCCGAGACGGACGACGTGGACGCCGCGGCCGGCGACGACTGACGGGCGACGCGCCTCCATGGCAACGACTACCCACGACGACACCGTTTTGCTTCCCCCCGCCTGAGGCCGGACAATGGTACGTATCGGAATTCTCGGCGCGACGGGCGCCGTCGGGCAGCGACTCATCCAGCTGCTCGAACCCCACTCCGAGTTCGACATCGCAACGCTCACCGCATCGCCGGCATCGGCCGGCAGGACCTACGCCGACGCGGCGAAGTGGCGCGCCGACTCACCCATCCCGGAATCGGTCACCGACATCGAAGTCGTCGAGACGGACCCGGAAGCGATCCCGAACGACGTCGATCTGCTGTTCTCCTCGCTGCCGTCCGACGTGGGCGCGGCGGTCGAACCGGCGCTCGCCGAGGCCGGCTACGTCGTCTCGTCGAACTCCTCAAACGCGCGGATGGACGACGACGTGCCGCTCGTCATCCCGGAGGTGAACCCCGACCACGTCAACGTCCTCGAAGTCCAGCGCGACGAGCGCGGCTGGGACGGCGCGCTCCTGAAGAACCCGAACTGCTCGACCATCACGATGGTGCCGACGCTCGCCGCGCTCGACGAGTGGGGACTGGAGGCGGTCTGCGTCTCGACCCTACAGGCGGTGTCGGGCGCGGGCTACTCCGGCGTCACCTCGATGGAGATCATCGACAACGCCATCCCGCACATCGGCGGCGAGGAGGCGAAGATGGAACGCGAATCCCGGAAGCTACTCGGCGACTTCGACGGGGCCGAGATCACCCTCCACGGGATGGATGTGGCCGCCTCGTGTAACCGCATCCCGACCATCGACGGCCACCTCGAAAACGTCTGGGCGGACACGCGCGACCCGATCACCCCCGAGGGTGCCGCCGAGGCAATGGACGAGTACCCCTCCGCGGCGCTCCGTTCCTCCCCCGACCAACTCCTCCACACGTTCAACGATCCCGAACGGCCACAGCCCCGTCTCGACCGCAACCGCGGCAACGGGATGGCGGTCTGTGCTGGCGGCTTCCGCGACACGAGCGACGGCATCCAGTACAACTGTCTCTCGCACAACACCATCCGCGGCGCGGCCGGTGCGTCCGTCCTGAACGGCGAACTCCTCCTCGAAGAAGGCTGGGTCTGAATCTCCGTAGACGGGCTGGCTTATTACTCCAGCCTGAAATCGAACCCCAAAGTACCGAAATCCTCCGGCTCATACTCCACCCGATACTCACCTACCTCTGGACAGGTGTCGTTCAGCTCTCCAGCGACACCAGCAATAGCATACGAACGCTTTGTTTGCTCACCCGCTTCGAGAGCAGTACTTTGGGCTCCATCGGCTCGAACGAACTGATCGACTCGTGCACATCCGCTAGATGGGTTCATCAGTTGAGCTCGTATCTCGTCTTCCAATCCTATCACGAGCCCGCCAGTGTCTGAATCATGCACGCCTTGGGGGAAAGGTAGATCGCTGACACCTCCCCCGTAGGACCAGCTAACGGTTTCATTGCCAGTATTTTTCGCGGCGATCTCTACTATCGGCACGTCTGTCGTGCTCAGCTGTTCGTTCGATACCGTTACGTCGAAGGACAGAGGCTCGGGAGCGTCATCCACACTAATCAGTGAAAATCTCATCGGTGACTCCCCTGAGCTGGTATCTGCGCCAATAGCGTCGGTGAGGGCGCTAATACAGCCACTCACGGCGACGATAGCAGTACTACCTGCACCAGCTAGGAACTGCCGCCGGTTCATACTCTCGCATTAGTGCCCCGTTGAATAACCATCAGCTAGGATCAAGTAGCCGTTTTAACGAAAGAAGGGAGAAAATACCCAATCTCCGAGTGCAAAGCGATGTTCACGTGAACTCAGGCAATACGACCGGTGAGAAACGATACCGGGGGTTACGAGCCGAGCCGCCGGACGGCGAGCCAACACCGACTGTTTACTCCTCGATGAGCGTTCGACCTTCGCGTTGCGGTGCGGTGTAGCCGGCGTAGATGCCGAGTACGGTGATGAGCACCCAGCCGGTGCCGGCGAGCCCGGCGACGACACTCCGCCCGTGGGTCGCGACCACCGAGAGGTCGCCCGCCGACAGCGCGAGGACGTAGTTCAGCCCGTAGAAGACGCCGTACGGCTCGTTCGCCGCGAAGACGTACACGAGCGTGACGGCGAAGGCCGCCCCGCCGAGCGACCCCGATAGCAGGCCGTGCCACGCGCCGGCGGTCGGTCCCTCGTCGGCCGCGATGCCCGCGGCGGAACCGGCGACGAGTCCCGTGGCGAGCACCAGCGGCACGCCGGCGAACCGCACCCCCTCGAAGCCCGGAAACAGCGCGAGGACGGCGAGATACACCAGCGCCGCCCCCAGCCCTGAAACCACCGCCCGCCAGTCGGTAAGCATAGCTACCGTTCGTGACCCCGACGTTTGTGCGTGACGCCGTATGAAGGCGGTGTCCAGATACGCAAGGTGTCGCTCGACTGAGCAGCCGTAGTGGGTGGGACTGGAAGGGGCCGGTCGGTACGGGAAGCACGGCGACGCAAGCACCGCAGCCCGACCGACGGAAGGGAAGGCGCGCAGCGAGCCGCGCGACCGTAGCGACCGGGGGCTTTCTACATCTCGGTGGCCGATGAGTCTCCGGGGTCACTCTCAGCTGAACAGTACTGTGTGAACGCTCACAACCACTATACGAGACGAGCTACCAATACCCACGACGTGTACCGGTGTAACGACTGCGGCTCCGACACCAAACAGCCGTTCGAGTGTGACCACTGCGACCAGCGGTTCTGTTCCGACCACCGCCTCCCGGAGAACCACAACTGTCCGCTCTTCTCGACGGACGACGACATCTCCAACTTCGGCGGCGGCGGGCCGGGCACGTAGTCGAGGCTCGTCGGTCGACCCGCGCCGCGATCCTCGCCTACCGGGGCAGGGAGTGTCGCCGCCGACACAGTGATACGCCCGGTGGCTGGAGTGTGATGTGACGCGCCCATCCGGCGGCGCACACGAACCATGGTCGAGATACTACACACCTGTCTGAACGTTGCCGACGCCGAGACATCGATACAGTTCTACGAACAGTTCGGCTTCGAGGAGTCGTGGGGATTCGAGGACGGCGACACGCGCCACCGCTACGTCGCCGACGACGACGGCGTCGAGATACAGTTCGCCGACACCGAGGGTGACGAGACCTTCGAGGACGGCACGGCGTGGGACCACCTCGCCATCGGCGTCGACGACGTGGACGCCACCTTCGAGCGCGCCGACCACCACGGCGTCGTGAAGGAACCGGGGGACCAACCCGCGGCCGGCGCGCGGACGGCGTTCATCGAGGACCCCGACGGCCATGTCGTCGAACTCATCGAGCCGCTGGAGTAATCCCTCCGTCGGCTTCGAGAACACCGTAGTTCTCGCACAGTAGTTCGAAAATACGCAGTTACCTCTGCTCAGTCTAGCGCGACAGCCAACTTCTCGACGGGGTGGGGTGGCTGTTCGTGGCCTTCGCGGTCGCCCAACTGCGAGCGACAGGACGCGCCCGGTGCGGTCACCGTCGGCGCGTCGCTCTCCTCGACCTGCTCGAACAGGATGTTGCCGATTGCCTTCGACAGCTCGTAGTGCTCTTCCTCGTAGCCGAAGGAGCCGGCCATCCCACAGCAGGAGGAGTCGAGCGGGTCAACGCCGTAGCCGGCGCGCCGGAGCACACCGACGGCGTGGTGGTCCTTGTTCGTCGCCTTCTGGTTACAGTGGCCGTGGTAGGCGACCTGCTCGTCGGGCGCGTCCCACTCGACATTCTCGTCGAGTCGTTGCATGTCGGCGTACTCCAGCACGCCGAACGCCGCCGCGCTGACCGCCTCGGCGGCGTCACCGTCGAGCAGGTCGCGGTACTCGTCTTGGAACATCACGGCGTCGGAGGGTTCGACGAAGATGACGCTTTTCCCGGCGGCGACGTGCCGCTCCAGCGCGTCCACGTTCGTGCGGGCACGTTCCTTCGCCTTGTCGAGGAAGCCCATCGAGAAGGCCGCGCGCCCGCTGGCGGCGACGCCGTCGGCCATCTCCACGCGCACGTCCGCCGCCTCCAGCAGCCGGACGGCCGCCTTCCCCGGTGCGGGGTAGCTGTAGTTCGTGTACGTGTCCGGGAACAGGACGACGGTGTCGCTGGCCTCCGGCTCCGACACGCCGGGACCGCCCCGCTCCTCGAACCAGTCGACCAACGTCTCGCTCGTGAACCGCGGCAGTTCGCGCTCCGAGTGGATGCCGAGCACCTTCTCCATGACCGTCCGTGCGCCCGGCAGCTTCGAGGCGGCGTTCGACAGCGGCGCGAGCGCGCTCCCGATCCGAGAGGCGGTGTCGATGTTGGCGAACAGCTTCTCGCGGAAGCCCGCACCCTCTTCTTGGTGGTGCTGGTGTTTCACCTCGGCTTTCAGCTTCGCGAGGTCGACGCCCGTCGGGCAGTTGCTCTTACACCCCTTACAGCCGACACAGAGGTTCAGGACCTCCTCTTGGAACCGCTCGCTGTGGATCTCGTCCTCGTCGAGTTCACCGGAGATGGCGGCCCGGAGCATGTTCGCCCGGCCGCGCGTCGTCTGCATTTCCTCCTGTGAGGCGCGGTAGGTGGGACACATCACGTCCGTGTCCGTCTGCCGGCAGGTGCCACAGCCGTTACACAGTTCGACGAGTTCGGAGAAGCTCCCCTCGTCGGAGAAGTCGAGTTCAGTCTGCGGCTCGATGCTCTGGTAGTCCGCGCCGTACCGGAGGTTCTCGCGCATGTCCGCGCCGACGCCCCGCTCGGAGTCCGGGCCGATGTCGTCGGGGCCCTCGCGGTAGACGACGTTGCCCGGGTGGAACATCCACTCGGGGTCGAACGCCGTCTTCAGCTGCTTGAACGCGGTCCACAGGTCCTCGCCGTACATCTTCGGGTTGAACTCCGTGCGCGCCATCCCGTCGCCGTGCTCGCCGGAGAACGCGCCGTGATGCTCCAAGACGAGGTCCGTCACGTCGTCCGTGATCGAGTGCATCTTCTGGATACCCTCCGACTCCTTCAGGTTGAGGATCGGACGAATGTGGAGCGTCCCGCTGCCAGCGTGCGCGAAGTACGCCGCCGAGGTGCCGTGGTCGTCGAGCACGTCCTCGAACCGGCCGACGTACTCGGCGAGTTCGGCCGGCGGCACCGTCGCGTCCTCGATGAACGGGTACGGCTTCGGGTCGCCGTCGAGCGACATCAACAGTGGAATAGCCGCCTTCCGGAGCTTCCAGATGTCGTCCTGTGCGGCCTCGCTGTACGCCTCCACGACACCGAACGCGTCGCCGTCGCCGACGAAGTAGTCGTTCGTCTCGCCGATGGCCGCCTCGAAGTCGTCGACCAGCTCGGAATCGAACTCCAGCATGAGCGCCGCCGTCGTCCCCTCCGGTATCACCTCGACGTACTCCGAGTAGCCGTCCGACTCGGCGGCGAGCCGGAACACCTCGTCGTCCATCAACTCGACGGCACTCACGTCGAATTCGAGCGCCTCGGGCACCGCCTGCATCGTCTCCACGAGGTCGTCGAAACAGTACAGCGCCAGCGCCGTCTCGTCGGGAACGGTCACGAGCGACAGCGTCGCCTCCACGATGACACCCAGCGTCCCCTCCGCGCCGACGAACAGCTTCGAGAGGTTGATTACCTCCTCGCCGTCGTCGTTCTCGTAGATGGCCTTGTGGAGGTTGTATCCCGAAACCGAGCGCTTCAGGCTCGGATACTTGTCGCCGATTTCCGCTTCGTGCTCCTCGGCGAGGGCACGCACCGTCTCGTAGATGCTCGCTTCAAGATCGTCCTTGGCGATGATCTCCTCGTACTCCTCGGAGTCGAGCACGACCTCGCGTGTGTGAACCAGCGAGCCGTCCGCGAGCACGACCTCCAGTTCCTCAGTGTAGGCGTCGGTGATGCCGTACCGCACCGAGTGTGCGCCGGTCGAGTTGTTGCCGATGCCGCCGCCGACGCTCGCCCGGTTGGAGGAGGCTGGGTCGGGCGCGAACTTCA
This sequence comes from Halobacteriales archaeon QS_9_67_17, assembly GCA_003023185.1. Classification (GTDB taxonomy): domain Archaea; phylum Halobacteriota; class Halobacteria; order Halobacteriales; family Haloarculaceae; genus Halosegnis. Next base: position 11,386 of record PXSB01000035.1, read on the forward strand.
GTCCGTGTTCGCCGAGCTTGGCGTCGAGGTGATCCTGCACGACGCCCGGCTGGATGGTCGCTCGCTGGGCGTCGGGGTCGATGTCGACGATGTCGTCCATGTGTCGGGACACGTCGAGGACGATACAGCCGGGCCCGACCGTCTGCCCGCCGAGCGAGGAACCCGTGCCCCGCGGCATCACCGGCACGCCGTGGTCGGTGGCCACCTCGACGACCGCCTGCACGTCCGAGCGGTCGCGTGGACAGACGACCCCTGCTGGCTTCGCCTGGTACACGCTCCCGTCGGTCGCGTACAACACCTGCGCGTATTCGTCGAACTGTACCTCCCCTGCCACCCTCTCTCGGAGGTCATCAGCGAGCGCGCTGTACGCCGAAACGTCCGGTCGGTCGAAGCCGAGGGCGTCCGCCGACGTTTCCAGCCCGTCCGGCTCGTAGAACTGGTCCTCGACAGCCATACCGCCAGCTACACTCCTGTCATAATAAGTTCGTTGTTAGTTGGTAACACTCATACGGAGCGGGGAAATAGAGGGGCTGTGACCGAGGACGAGACGGACGACGACCGGCTCGACGCCTTCGTGGGCGACGGTCGCGAGAAGTATCTCGTCGCGCACACGACCGACGGTGAACGGGTAGAGTACGGCGAGACGTACGTCAAACACGCGGCGGACGCGTACGCCGTCTCCGACGACCCGACGTTTCCCCCCGAGGAGACGGAGCGGCTGTCGAAGGCCGACCTCGCCCGCGTCGAGGTGGACCAACACCACTCGACGTGTTTCATCACGACGGCGGCGGGCGACGAGGGCGACCTCGCGGCGCTGCGTGGGTTCCGCGACGACGCGATGGCCGAGTCGCGCGTCGGCCGACCGCTCGTCGCGCTCTACGAACGAGTCAGCCCGCCGATTGCACGAACGCTCGCCGCGCATCCGACCGCGACGACGACGCGCTTCGTCGGGTGGCTCATCGGACGCTGTGCCGCGCTCGCCCGCCGCCGCGAGACGGCTGACCCCGTCCGGCCGCTCATCTCCGTACTACTCGTCGCGCTGTACGTCGTCGGGCTGGTGTGCGCGGCGGCCGGCCACGCCGCCATCCGCGCCCGTCAGTCGAAGAAGCGCGTGATGCTCTCGCCGGGTCGGTAGCCGAGTCCCGACGCCTCCTCGAAGGCGACACCACGCGCCGAGAGCCACGGGTCCAGATCGCCGCCCAGCGCTGCGATGTCGCTCTGCTCGCGGTCGTGGAGTCGGTAGGCGTGACTCGACCCGACATCGGGGTAGACGCCGAGCCGGGGCCGACCGAGTCGGCCGCCGTCGTGGAGCGTCACCCGGTCGAGGTTGTCGTACGCGTGCCACACCACCGTGTCGGCCTGTAACAGCACCTCGTCGACGCCGTGCACCTCGTACACCCGCTCCATCGCGGCGGCCTCGCGGCGGTGTTTCCGCGCGCCGACCCCGAAGATCGGCGTGAGATACTCGTACTCGGCGACGTAGAGCCCGTCCTCGACGAAGAACAGATCCGCCAGCCGAAGCGGGAAGGAGCCGGTCATCCCGAAGCCGATCCGGATCTCGACCTCGATGTCGGAGGTCGGGAGCTCCTCGAACTCCTCGGCCGACATCTCCTCGTCTGCCGGCGCTTGGCCGTCGGAACTACTCATTCGACGCCACCGTCGACGGTGCGGGCGATTGCTATTCGACCGAACGCTACCGCGCCGATGGCGAACAATCCACCGATCCACAGTCGCCCCTGCAGGCCCAGATAGCCGCCGACCGCGATGCCGCCCAGCGCGGCGGCGACGGCGACCTGTGCCACCGCGCCCGGCGTCTCTATGTCGGCAGGGGCCGACGCGTCGTCCGTCTCGCCGGTCGCCCGGAGGCGTCGTTCGCCGATGTAGGTGACGACCATGGCGGCGAGCGCGACGGCGACGAGCGCGGTCCGCACCGGCTGTGACACCGGGATACCGGCGGCTTCGAGCGCGGGCGGCGCGGTGATGACCGCTAGCCCGCCGAGGTAAACGACGTAACGGTGTCTCACGAGGGTCTGAACGAGGCTCATACGGAGGTGAGCCTCAGGCCAGCAGGCCGCTGGCGTCCTCTGCGCCCTCGACGGTGCCGCTCGCGTCGAGCTTGGCGCGTGCCGACCGGTACATCGTGTACACCTGCACGACGAGAGCGAGCACCCACAGCACGTAGCCGCCGGCGCCGCTCCCGACGACGGCGATGTCGACGGTGAAGGACTCGAAGAATACAGCCAGCGAGCCGAGCCCGTAGCTGGCGGCCGCTTCGGCGACCGGCCCGGCGAGCTGCCCGCCGATGAGCAGCACGCTGAAGAAGCCGAAGAAGCCCGTCGCCCACCACATGGCGACGACACGAGCCCAGCCGGGCTGGGTGTGTTCGGGGAGCCGCGTCGTGTTCAGGATAATCGTCAACGCGTTGTAGGGCCACATCATCACGCCGGCGATGGCCGCGCCGATGACCAGCAGAATCCACGGCTGGCTGATGAGCGCGACGGCGTTCGACAGCGCGATAATGACGATACCCCACAGGGTGAAAAGCGACAGCGTCCCGAGGAACAGCTGCGACTCGTCGATGCCGCGCGCACGACCGTACACCTGATACAGGATATCCACGCTGTTGCGGACGAACGACTCGACGATGGCGTACTGCGTGGAGAACAGCGCGATGAAGATCACCGCGTACAGCAGCGTCGCGGAGAGCCCACCGAGCTGTGGGATGATGACGCTGAGCCACATGTCAATTGCACCGCCCGTGTAACCCTCTGCGTACTCGATTGAGATGGTCATCGCGATGGTGGCGACGACGAGCAGCCCCACGACGAACGTGAGGAAGTGCTCGCGCTGCGTAACGCTCCACCAGCCGCGCCACCGCTTGAGGTTCTTCTCCGTCGGCTCGAACGCGAAGCCGCCCTGAATCCCTTCGGGTTCGGCACCGCGAAGCGGGTTCTTGAGTCGGCCCTGATACGTCCCCATGCCGTACCCCTTCTCGCGGGCCCACACGCCCTGCGAGAGGTTGATGTAGCCGCCGGCCCCGGCGTACGCCAAGCCGCCGAGGAAGGTGGCGATGTCGAGTTCGTCCGCCGGCGGGAGCGCCCCGAAGTTCACGGCTCCCGCGGGCACGTTCACGAGTTGCCCGGCCGAGCCGACGACCATCGCCAGCACGACTGCCGCTCCGACAGCGACGAACATCAGCGCGACCTGTGCGTTCTCGATGATGTTGTACAGGACGGGTCCGGCCTGATACGACAGCCAGATCAACACCATCGAGACGACGGCGATCATCCACCAGTCGCCCGTGGCGACGATACCCGTCCAATCGGCGAACACCTTCGCGCCGCCCGACGCCCAGCCGGGCCAGCCGAGATGGAACAGCCCGGCGACGAGGAAGAACCACGGCCAGACGCGACTGATGCGGTCGTAGCCACGGAAGATACTCTCGCCGGTCGCCATCGTCCACCGCTGGAGCTCCGTGTTGATGAAGAACTGCGTGATGACGCCGATCCAGAACGCCCAGTAGAGGGTCCAGCCGTACTGGGCGAGTAGCTTCGGCCAGAACATCGTCTCCCCGCTGCCCAGCGAGGCCCCGAGCATGATCGCACTCGGGCCGACGATGTGGCTGACCTTCGGCACCTTCGGCATCTCGGAGAGCTTGTAGCCGTCCTTCGTACCTTCCTCTGGGTACGACGACGTCGCTGGCGCCGACTCCAGCGAGTCGTAGTCGCGTTCCCTGTACACCGTATCTCGATACTGTTTGCCCACCTCTGCGGTCGTGTAAACGTCATCGTCCTCGGTGATGACGCCCCCGTCCGGTTCGGCCGGCTCCGAGTGCTCGTCTGCCATGTGTGATCTCCCCCCTCGTTCGCTGGGGTCATCGCCACCTTTTGGCCCACCTCACAAAGTATTTGTCGTGGTCTTTTTACACAATAAGCCCTGAGCCGTCCGAGCGTTAGCCAACGGCGTTTTCCGAGTCCATCTCGAAGATATTCCGTGGAGCTATTCGGCTACGCCCTGACCCGCATGATACTGCTTGCCGCCGTCGCCATGGCGCTCAAGTACAGCCTGCTCGGGGTCTACTCGCTGGCCGCGATGTTCTGGCTCTCGCTCGCGGTGTACGGCTACCTGATCTGCTTCGGCGGGCGGCCCATCGAGCGACGGCTGTTCGGCCGTCCGGGACCGCCACAACCCCCCGAGCAGGGCGACCCGTAACGGTCGGTCCCCCCCGTGTCGGCGGAACGACGAGGTTCTCGAAGTCGGCGTCCCACCCCTCGCCGGCGGCGCGGTCGACGTTGCCAGCCACGATGTCGGCCAGCCGCTCGTAGTAGTCGGGGGTGTTGCCGGCGTTGTGTGGCGTGATCTGAACGTTCTGGAAGTCCCACAGCGGATGCTCGGGCGGGAGCGGCTCCGGGTCGGTCACGTCGAGGGTCGCACCGCCGATGCGGTCGGCTCTGAGCGCGCCGACGAGAGCGTCGGTGTCGACGACCGGCCCCCGCGCGACGTTGACGAGCAGGGCATCTGCCCGCATCGTGTCGAACTCGTCGCCGCCGACGAGACCGCGCGTCGCGTCCGTGAGCGGGCAGGCGAGCACCACCGCCGCCGCCCGTGCCAGCGCGTCGTGAAGACCGTCCGGGCCACGCACGGTGTCGGTGGGTCCGCCCTTCTCCGGCGAGGCGCGAACCCCGACCGTCTCCACGTCGAACGCGTGCAGTCGCTCGACCACCGCACGACCGATGTGACCGAGGCCAACGGCGGCGACCGTCGATCCGGCGAGTTCACGCACCTCGCAGGGCCGCCACTCGGCGCGCTCCTGTCGCTGATACGCCTCGCGGAACGACCGCACGTGGCCGAGCAGCGCCCCGAGGACGTACTCGCCCATGTTCGGTGCGTGGACGCCCGCGGCGTTCGTGACGCCGATACCGCGCTGGTCGAGGGCGTCGAGTGGCAGATGCTCGGTGCCGGCGAACCCTCCGGCGAACAGCCGGAGTTCGGTCGCGTGTTCCAGCAGGTCGGTGTCCACGTCGACGCCCGTGAGGACGTGCGCGTCGGCGACTTCTCGCTCCTCGGCCTCGCGAGTGCGTGCGTGCACGACCTCGTGGTCGGGGAGGCGGTCGCGGAGCGCGGTCGCGTACTCGCTGGCGTCGATCCCGTGGACGCCCTGTCGACGGACGAGCAGTTTCATGTCCGGTCGCTCGCTCCCGGACATCAAAAGTCCCGTCGCTCGTTGGCGACGACGGAAAGCCCCTTGACGCGTCCCGCCGGAGTGGAGGTATGAGCGACGCACTCGACGCAGAACGATACGAGAAACACCGACAGGCGGGCGAGATACTGGCGCAGGTGCGCGAGGAAGCGGCCGAACGAACCGAGGTCGGCACCGGCTATCTCGAGATCTCCGAGTGGACGGAGGACAGAATCCGCGAACTGGGCGAGGAGCGGGGCGTCGACGCGAAGCCGGCGTTTCCGGTCAACGTCAGCGTCGACCACGAGGCGGCACACGGCGCGGCCGCGCCCGAGGACGACCGCGAGATCGGCGAGGAGATGGTGAAACTCGACATCGGCGTCCACGTCGACGGCTGGCTGGCCGACACGGCCGTCACCGTCGACTTTACCGGCACTACCGAACTCGTCGATGCGGCCGAGGAGGCGCTCGACGCCGCGCTCGACGCCGTGGAACCGGGCGTCCACACGGGCGAGATCGGTGCCGAGATCGAGTCCGTCATCGACGGCTACGGCTACAACCCGGTCGTCAATCTCACCGGCCACGGGCTGGGCCACTGGGATCAGCACACGGAGCCGAATATCCCGAACCGGGCCGTCGAGAGCGGCACCGAACTCGCCGCCGGGGACGTGGTCGCCATCGAGCCGTTCGCGACCGACGGCGGCGGGAAGGTGACCGAGGGCGCAGACGAGGAGATATACATGCTCGAATCGGAGGCGTCCGTCCGGAACCGACAGGCGCGACAGGCGCTCGAACAGATCGTCGAGGAGTTCAGGACGCTCCCGTTCGCTCGCCGCTGGCTCGACACCTCGCGGGCGAAGATGGCACTGCGCAGGCTGGAGCAACAGGGCGTCGTCCACGGCTATCCAGTCCTACAGGAGGACGAGGGCACCCTCGTCTCACAGCGCGAACACACGGTGATCGTCACCGAGGACGGCTGTGAAGTGACGACGCGCCGCTGAGCGGTCAGCGCCGGCAGAGTAAGGAGAGGGGGAACGACGATGGCGGTGTCGACGCGCGTCGAGTGAACCCGGAAGTCACGCGTTGTTCATTCGGATGCGCTCCTCGGTGCCGCAGGTCTGACAGACGCTGACGCGGTACGGCTCCCGCGAATACGCCGCGTTCTCGGAGTCGGCACTCTCCGTGAGTATCTGCACGGACACGTCGTGTGCGGTCGTCGATTCGCACTCCGGACACTCCTCGACAATGCTCTCGTCGTTGGTCGCGGTGGTCGTTGCCATCGCATCGATTCGTAGCACGAAGGGAGACATAAACCGGAAACTCCGTTCTGTCGGTTCACCGTTGAAACCACCACACGACGGAGCGTCTGACGGAACCGAGCGACAGAGAGCGGCCGAGAGCGTTCAGAAACTTCTCTCAGACCGTTTGAGCCGTTGAACGGCCAGTAGATTCAAGTAGTAGCTCGGGCGTCGCATCCAGCATCGCTTGTCGGTGGGCGAGGGGCTTTACGCGCCACTCCCGTACCGGCGCGTGTGGACGATCCGTTCGACGTGCTCGGAGTCGACCCCGGTGCGGACGAGGAGGCGGTCGAGCGGGCGTACCGGGAACGGGTGAAGGAGGCCCATCCGGACCACGGCGGCTCACAGCGCGCGTTCGAACGTGTCCGTGCGGCCTACGACGCCATCCAGTCGGGTGCCGCCACGACCCCCGACGAGGAGGACGACGACACCGAGGATGACCCCGCTGACCGCCGCGGCCAGCGCCGTCGCCCGCCCGACGACAAGACGGACGAGGACACCGCCTCCGACCCCGAACGCAGTCGCGTCGAGTATCTGAACTTCGAGGTGCTGGAGGACCACGGCTGGGATCTGAGCGACGACGACCTCTTCGAGAAGGCCTCGGCGGCTGATCTTGACCCCGCTGACTACGGCCGACTGCTGGTCGAACCCGGCGAGACGCTGCTCGAAGCCGCCGAGAACCGTGGCTTCGCGTGGCCCTACTCCTGTCGCGGCGGCGCGTGTTCGAACTGCGCCGTCGCGCTCGTGGCGGGAGAGATGCCGACGCCAGCGGGGCACATCCTCACCGAAGAGTGGCTCGACCGCGGCGTCCGACTCTCGTGTATCAGCTCCCCCGTCTCCGGAGACGCGAAGGTCGTCTACAACGTCAAACATCTGCCCGGGCTGGACGAACTCAGACTGCGGCCCCGTGGGTTCTCGGGCGCGCCACAGGACTGAGAGGAGTTATCCCCCCGGCGGTCACAGGTCCGGTATGGAGAAGCTGTTCGCCCCGTGGCGCATCGAGTGGGTCGAACGCGAGGACGACCCCATCGACGGCTGTCCGTTCTGCGTCCTGCCCGAACGCGAGAACGCCCGCGAGGCGCGAGTGTTGGCGCGCAACGACACGGCGTTCGTCGTGCTCAACAACTACCCGTACAATCCGGGCCACGCGATGGTCATCCCGCACCGACACACCGGGGCGTACCGCGACCTCGCGGAACCGACGCTGACCGGTCTCGGCCGTCTCAAACAGCGGACGTTCGACGCGTTAGAGCGGTCGCTCCACCCGGACGCGTTCAATACGGGGATGAACCTCGGCGGGCCGGCCGGCGGGTCGATCACCGACCACGTCCACACGCACGTCGTCCCGCGGTGGGACGGCGACACCAACTTCATGCCGGTCGTCTCGGACACGACGGTCATCGTGGAGGCGGTCGACGAGACGTACGACCGACTCCGCGCGGCCTTTGCCGACCTCGACGGCGCGACCGACCCCGGCCCGGAGTCGGCGGTGGAGTTCTGAGCCCGAACGACGGGTATTAGTCCGCGGCGGGAAACCGACGAGTATGAGCCTCAGGGTCGCCGTCGCCGCGCCGTTTCGCGCCGCCGGGGACCACCGGATGGCGGCGAGCAACTTCGTCGTCGACCTCTCGCTCGACCGCGACTGGTTCTCCCCCGATCAGGCGAAGCGGCTCGTCGACGTGGCCGCCGGCGAGGGGCTGCTCGACCGCGACGGCGAGGACCTCGTCGCGCAGTTCGACCCCGACGACGTGACCGTCCCCGACGGTTTCCGGCCAGACGAGTCGCTGCTCCGCCAGCGGTCGACATTCGAGAAGGTGCTCGACGCCTGTACCGACGCCGGCATCGAGAAGCAGACGGCAGTCGCCGGCATCAACGAGCTACAGGCCGACCTCGCGGTGACGGTCGAGGCCGCGGCGGTGCTGTTCGCCCGCCGGCAAGGTATCGACGTGAGCGAGCACGCCGCGGCCGCAATCGAGGAGATATAATGGTCCGCGACCGCACGACCGACGGCGTCCGTCTCGCAGAACTGCTCTCCTCCGAGATTCACGGCCGCGAGTCGGGACCGCTCGGACGGCTGACGGTCACCGACGCGGCCGACGACGTCGATCCGAGCGAGGCCGGCGCGTTCGCCTACGCGCTCGACTGTGACGGTACGCGGCTCGCGGCCGTCCACGCACATCCAGACCGGATACACGTTGAGTTCGAGCGCGGTGTCGAACGCGCGGCCGACGCGGGCCGCGAGGCAGAACTGCGCGTCCGTCCAAAGACTGTAGACCCGCCGCGGACGCTCCTCTTCGTCGAGGATGGCGCGGAGGTGAAGCGCGCGACCGACGCGCTGGCGGCGGTGGTAGAGGTGGTGAGCGAGGACGGCAACCGCTGACCGTCGGGCCGTCGAGTATCTTCGGTCGGTTCGCTAGGCGGTGTTCAGATAGGCGATGGCCGACCGAGTGAGTGCGGTCGGGCGGGACTGGAAGGGGCCGCCGGCTCGACTCCCGGGCCTCGCTGCGGTCCTCGTCGTTCGCTCCGCTCACTCCTGCGGTCCTTGCGTCGTCCGGGTTCGTCGAGCCGGCGGGGGCTTCCAAGCCGGTTACGCTGACTCTGTCGGCTCATCCGGCCTTATTTGAACAGTACCGTTCGCTACGCACACTTGTCCGTGAGGGTTAGACGAGTACGCGCAGAAATTGAGCGGCGGCGGTCGCGTCCGGAGCTACTCGAGGTCGAAGCGGTCGAGCCGCATCACCTTCGTCCACGCGTCGACGAAGTCCTCGACGAACCGCTCCTCGCCGTCCTCGGAGCCGTACACCTCCGCGATGGCGCGGAGCCGCGAGTGCGAGCCGAAGATGAGGTCGAATCGGGTCGCCTCCCACTCCAGTTCACCCGTGTCGCGGTCGCGGCCCTCGAACACGTTCTCGGAGCCCGGCGCCTGCTCCCACTCCGTGCCCATGTCGAGCAGGTTCACGAAGAAGTCGTTCGTGAGCGTCTCGGTGTCGTCGGTGAAGACGCCGAGATCGGTGTTCTGGTAGGTAGCACCCAGCGTGCGCATGCCGCCGACGAGGGCCGTCATCTCGTCGGGCGCCAGGCCCAGCAGGTCCGCCTTGTCGACGAGCAGCTGCTCGGCGGGGCGGTCGGCCTCGTCGCTGAGGTAGTTGCGGAACCCGTCGGCCTTCGGCTTGAGCGCGTCGAACGAGTCGGCGTCGGTCTGCTCTGCCGTGGCGTCCACCCGACCCGGCTCGAACGGCACGTCCACGTCGTAGCCGGCGTCGGCCGCCGCCTGTTCGATGGCCGCGCTCCCGCCGAGGACGATGAGGTCGGCCAGCGAGACGCGGACCTCGTCGTCGCGTGCGTTGAACTCGGCCTGAATCCCTTCCAGCGTCTCCAGCGTCTCCGTCAGCTCGTGCGGCTCGTTCCCCTCCCAGCTCTGCTGGGGTTCGAGGCGGATGCGAGCGCCGTCAGCGCCGCCGCGCTTGTCGCTGTCGCGGTACGTCGACGCCGACGCCCACGCGGTCTTGACCAGCTGCGAGACGGACAGCTCCGAGTCGAGGATCGCCGTCTTCAGTTCCTCGGTCTCGGCCGCGCCGATGGACTCGTAGTCTGCGTCCGGGAGCGGATCCTGCCAGATCATCTCCTCGTCGGGCACCTCGGGACCGAGGAGCCGCTCGGGCGGGCCCATGTCGCGGTGCGTCAGCTTGTACCACGCCTTGGCGAACGCCATCCCGAACTCCATCGGGTTCTCTTGGAACGTCTCCATGATCTCGCCGTATTTGGGGTCCCGCTTGAGAGCGATGTCGGTGGTGAGCATCATCGGCGTCACCGTCTCCTCGGGGTCCTGTGCGTCCGGGACGGTGTTTTCCAGCTCCTCGCTCTTCGGGGTCCACTGCCACGCGCCGCCGGGGCCCTTCTCGGGCTCCCACTCGTAGTTGAGCAGGTTGTCGACGTAGCCCATGTCCCACTCGGTCGGGGACTGGGTCCACGGCCCTTCGATGCCGCTGGTGGTGACCTCACCCTCGTGGGCGGCCTCGTTTTCCCAGCCGAGCCCCTGCGCCTCGATGGGGGCCGCCTCCGGCTCGTCGCCCAGCGCCTCGTCGGGGTCGTCCGCGCCGTGGACCTTCCCGAAGGTGTGGCCGCCGGCGATGAGCGCGGCCGTCTGCTTGTCGTTCATCGCCATGCGGTCGAACGTCTGCCGGATGTTCTTGGCCGACGCCATCGGGTCCGGATTGCCGTCCGGTCCCTCCGGGTTCACGTAGATGAGGCCCATGACCGACGCGCCGAGCCCTTCCTGAATCTCGCCGGCCTTCTCGAAGCGCTCGTTGGTCTCCATCTCGTCTTCGGGACCCCAGTCGACGGCTCCGTCGGGCGCGAAGGCGTCCTCGCGGCCGCCGCCGAAGCCGAAGGTGCGGAAGCCCATCGACTCGATGGCGACGTTCCCCGCGAGGATGATCAGGTCGCCCCACGAGAGCTTCTGGCCGTATTCCTGCTTGACGGGCCAGAGCAGACGGCGCGCCTTGTCGAGATTCGCGTTGTCGGGCCAGCTGTTGAGAGGGGCGAAGCGCTGTCGGCCGCCGGCCGCGCCGCCGCGGCCGTCGCTCGCGCGGTACGTCCCGGCGCTGTGCCACGCCATTCGAATGAAGAAGGGCCCGTAGTGGCCGTAGTCGGCCGGCCACCAGTCTTGGGGCGTCGTCATCACGTCTTCGATGTCCAACTTCACGGCGTCCAGATCGAGGGATTCGAACGCCTCGGCGTAGTCGAACCCGTCCTCTATCGGACTCGCGTCCTGCGCGTTCTGATCGAGGATGTCCAGACTCAACCGCTCCGGCCACCACTCTTGATTCGCTTTACTCATCGTTAGTAGCTCGTCGTGCGAGCCTGTTAATGATTTGGAATGCTGTGTTTGCGTCTCCTCAGCAAATCTTTCGGCTTACTAAACTTTCGTGATGGAGTATCCGTACCCGTCGCCGGCCCGACCGTCTGGCCGTCGCGTACTCGTTCCCGCGGGCGCGAGCCGCACGCGGGCGACGCACGAGCGCGCAGTCTTGCGATTCTGGTCGAAGCGTTTAATTTCTGGTAGCCGTTTCGGGGTGGTAGATGGAACTCATCGTCACCGAGAAGGACAACGCCGCGCGACGCATCGCGGAGATCCTCTCGGACGGCGGCGCGGGCGTCGACCGACGCAACGGCGTCAACGTCTACCGGTGGGGCGACACGCGGTGTGTCGGTCTGTCGGGCCACGTCGTCGGCGTCGACTTCCCCCCGGAGTACAACGACTGGCGCGACGTTCGCCCCGTCGAACTGACCGAAGCAGAGGTCGTCAAGAACGCGACGAAGGAGAACATCGTCGCGACGCTCCAGAGTCTCGCACGCGAGGCCGACCGCGCGAGTATCGCCACCGACTACGACCGCGAGGGCGAACTCATCGGCAAGGAGGCGTACGAACTCGTCGACGAGGTGACCGACGTGCCAATCGAGCGCGTCCGCTTCTCCTCCATCACCGACCGCGAGGTACGCGACGCCTTCGCCGAGCCCGACGAACTGGATTTCGACCTCGCGGCGGCGGGCGAGGCCAGACAGGTGATCGACCTGATGTGGGGCGCGGCGCTGACCCGGTTCCTCTCGCTGTCGGCCGGCCAACTCGGCGACGACTTCATCTCCGTCGGCCGGGTGCAGTCGCCGACGCTCCGGCTCATCGTCGAGCGCGTCGACAGACGACGAGGACGGCTTTGAGGCCCAGTACTTCTTCGAGGGCGAGGACGGCACGGAGCAGGAGCGCGTCTGGAACGAGACCGACGCGGAGGACGCTTACGAGCAGTTGCAAAATGCAGAGGCAGCGACCGTCGAGTCCGTCCGGCGACGCACCCGGACGGACGAGCCGCCGGCACCGTTCGACACGACTCAGTACATCCGGGCAGCGGGGTCGCTCGGCTACGCCGCACAGCAGGCCATGTCGATAGCCGAGGAACTGTACACCGCCGGCTGGATCACCTACCCGCGGACGGACAACACCGTCTACCCGGACGATCTGGACCCCGAGGAACTGCTCGCGACCTTCGCCGACACGGGCGCGTTCGGTGAGGATGCGGCGAGCCTGCTCGACAGCGAGATAGCGCCGACCGAGGGCGACGAGGAGACCACCGACCACCCGCCGATCCACCCGACCGGCGAGATTCCCGGCCGGCAGGACCTGAGCGAGGACGAGTGGGAGATCTACGAACTCGTCGTCCGCCGGTTCCTCGCGACGTGCGCGGACCCGGCGACGTGGGCACACCTGCGCGTCGTCGCCGACGCGAACGGCGCGTCGCTGAAGTCGAACGGCAAACGGCTCGTCGAGTCAGGGTATCACGCCGTCTACCCGTACTCGTCGGCCTCGGAGAACCACGTCCCCGAGGTGGAGACGGGCGACGAACTCCGGCTGTTCGACCCGCGCGTAGAGGCGAAGGAGACGCAGCCACCTCGCCGGCGCGGCCAGTCGCGGCTCATCGAGACCATGGAGTCGATGGGGGTCGGGACGAAGGCCACCCGCCACGAGACCATCCAGAAGCTCTACGACCGCGGCTACATCGAGAGTGACCCGCCGCGTCCCACCGGGCTGGCGATGGCCGTCGTCGAGGCGGCCGAGCGGTTCGCCGACGAGATAACCGACGAGTCGATGACCGCCCGACTCGAAGGTGACATGGACGCCATCGCCTCGGGCGAGAAGTCGCTGGACGAGGTGACCGCCGAGTCGCGGGAGATGCTCCAGCGCGTCTTCGAGGATCTCCACGACCACCGCGAGGAGGTCGGCGACTTCCTCCGCGAGTCGCTGAAGGCGGACAAGACCCTCGGTCCGTGTCCGGAGTGTGGCGACGACCTGCTCGTGCGCCGCTCCCGGCAGGGGTCGTACTTCGTCGGCTGTGACGGCTACCCCGACTGCGAGTACACCCTCCCTCTGCCGAGTCAGGGGGAGCCGACCGTCATCGACGAGCACTGCGAGGAGCACGACCTCGGTCACGTGAAGATGCTCGCCGGCCGCTCGACGTTCACGCACGGCTGTCCGCTGTGCAAGGCGGCCGAGGCCGACGAAACCGACGACCGAGTCATCGGCGCGTGTCCGGAGTGCGGCGAGGAACACGGCGGCGAACTCGCGATCAAGCAGCTCCGCTCCGGCTCGCGGCTCGTCGGCTGTGCTCGCTATCCCGACTGCGAGTATTCGCTGCCGCTTCCCCGGCGCGGTGACGTGGAGGTGACCGACGCGCGCTGTGCAGACCACGACCTGCCTGAACTCGCTGTCCATGATGGCGACGACGAGCCGTGGGAGCTGGGCTGTCCGATCTGTAACTACGCGGAGTATCAGGAGCGACAGGCCGCGAGCGACATCGAGGACCTCGACGGCGTCGGAGCCAAGACCGCCGAACGCCGAGGCCGTCGCCGGCGAGGTGCAGGGCGTCTCCGCCGACCGCCTCCGCGACTGGCAGGCGCAGGTCGGATAGCAGTCGGTACGCGCAGCCGTGTTCAGGTAAGATCGATTCAGTTGGAGGAGCCAGCGACAAGGTGGAGAAAGCCCCCGGGCGCTACGGTCGCGCGGCTCGCTGCGGTCCGCCCGCTCGCTCCGCTCGCGGTACGGTCCTTGCATCGCCGTGCTTCCCGTAGCGCCCGGCCCCTTTCAGTCCCACCCACCGTGGTTTCTCGGCCAAGCGATGCCCCGCTTATTTGAACACCGCCGCGCGCACGGTCCAAACACTTTTTCGCCGCGGACGGCCCCGAACAGATATGCGAACGCTCGCCTTCGACGGCCGGACCGGCGCGGCCGGCGATATGCTACTCGGAGCCTTGCTCGCCGCCGGCGCGGACCGGGACGCTCTCGCGCCCGTCGAGGACGCGCTCCCCGTCGAGTATCGCGTCGAGCGCGTCGATCGCCACGGCGTCACCGCGACGGGCGTCGACGTGCTATCGACCGCGGACGACGACAGAGACAGCGACGACTCGGACGACGGTTCGGAGGGTGATGACACGCCGTCACTCGACAAGGTCGGTGGGCACGCGCACGGCCACTCACACGGCGACGAGCATACACACGACCACACGCACGCCGAGGGCCACGGGGTCACGCGCACCTACCCCGAAGTGGTCACCATCGTTGAGGAGATGGACATCCCCGAGCAGGCTCGCGACTGGGCGCTCGGCGCGTTCCGACGGCTCGGTGAGGCCGAGGCGGCCGTCCACGACACCGACCTCGACGAGACGGCGTTCCACGAGGTGGGAACGGACGACGCCGTCGCGGATATCGTCGGCGCGGCGTTACTGCTCGCCGACCTCGACCCAGATCGGGTGGTGGCGACGCCCATCTCTGCTGGCGACGGTGAGGTAGAGATGGCCCACGGCGTGTATCCGGTGCCTGCCCCGGCCGTGGTGAACATCGCAGACAGCGCCGACTGGGAACTCCGAGGCGGCCCCGTCGCCCGCGAGTTACTGACGCCGACGGGCGCGGCGTTCCTCGCGGAGGTCGCGGACGGCGTCGCGTCACTCCCCCCGATAGAAGTCGCGTCGTCGGGCTATGGCGCTGGCACGCTCGACCTGCCGGAGCGCCCGAACGTCGTCCGCGCGGTCATCGGCGACGCGTCCGGGGGGTTGGTCCGCGACGAGATTCGCGTGTTAGAGACGAACCTCGACGACGCCTCGCCCGAACTGCTCGGTGATCTCCAGCGGTCGTTGACGGCGGCCGGCGCGCGCGACGTGACCATCCTCCCGGCGACGATGAAGAAGTCACGCCCGGGCCATCTCGTGAAGGTCATCGTCAAGCCCGACGACGTAGCGGCGGTCGCGCGCCGTCTCGCCGCGGAGACGGGGACGCTCGGCGTCCGCGAGACGGGCGCGGGCCACCGCTGGATCGCAGAGCGGTCGTTCGAGACGGCCGAACTCGCTATCGACGGCGAGACGTTCGGCATCGACGTGAAGATCGCCAGCGACGACGAAGGGGTGGTGTACGACATGAGCGCGGAGTTCGACGACGCCGTGGCTGTCGCGGAGGCGGTCGACCGCCCGGTTCGGGAGATCATGCGTCGCGCGGAGGAAGCGGTTCGCGACGCGGAGTGAGTGGCTACGCCTCGCCGCCTCCCTCACGGTGTTCTGCGAGTGCCTCCTCGACCGTGAGGTCGCCCGCCGCGACACGACGCGCGAGGAGTTCACTGATCGTCCGGTCGTCCTCGCTCCGCTCACGCGACCGGTTCTTGATCGTCTGTATCTCCCCCTTCGTCGGTTCGATGTCGCGCGAGTCGATGCGTTCCCCGTCGAGTCGGGCGATGTTGACGGCCGCGAGCACGTCGCCCATGCCGCGGGCCCCAGTGCCGAGATGCGGCGTCGTCCCCGCCTCGTCGACGAGTTCGAGCGGCGTGTCGGAGAGTTCGTCGACAAGCTTCGCACCCTGCAGGCGCGCGCCGTCGCCGATACGAACGAGCGGGTCGGTCGCGTCCTCGATCTCCGCGCGCACCGTTTCGGCGGCCTCGGCCAGCGGGACGTGAAACGCCGCGACGACCGTCTCGCCCGACAGCACCGCGACGCCGGGGCGCTCGCCGGGGTCGATGCCGACGACGGTGCGGCCCGACCCGCCGCGCAAGAGTGCGAGCGCCTCCTCGACCGCGCGGCGCGACTCGTCGGCAGAGGCACGGACGAGCGCGACATCGCCCGGGAGTTGCGGTTCGTGGATCGGGTCGTTATCGCCGGTGATCACCACCTCACACTCCGGGAGGTCGTCGCCGGGTTCGGCCGTGGTGAACGTCACGCCACGGTCACGGAGCGCGGCGACGACCTCGTGATACAGCTCGAAATCCGCCGTCGCGACGACCAGCACGAGGGACGATTCGAACGCGCGGACATAAGCGACGCGGGAAACGGGGCCTTTTCATCGATGCCGGCGAACCCTCGGGTGTGAGCGACCCGATCCCGACGGGGTGTGCGAGCGTCGACGAGCTGCTGGGCGGGGGGTTCGACCGCGGCACGGTCACGCAGGTGTACGGTCCGCCGGCCGCGGGCAAGACGAATCTCGCGCTCGCGGCCGCCGTCGAAGCCGCTGCCGAAGGCGACTCGGCACTCTGCATCGACACGGAAGGGATCTCGGTCGACCGCTTTGAACAGCTCGCGCAGGGACGGGCGCGTGACGACCAGACCGTCGACGACATCGCGGGTCGGGTGATCGTCACCGACGCGCTCGACTTCGAGGAGCAGGCGGAGGCCGTCCGCGACGCCGAGGAGTTCGCCGAGCGTGTCGAACTGATCGTCCTCGACTCCGCGACCGGGTTCTACCGGCTGGAGCGCGACGGCTCGGACGGCGGCGAGGCGCTGCGACGCGTCACTCGACAGGTGACGCATCTGCTCTCGCTCGCGCGGAAATACGACATCGCCGTCGTGATCACCAATCAGGTGTTCGCCGACCCGGACAGCGAGAGCGACCGCGTCCGGCCGCTCGGCGGCAACACCCTCACTCACTGGTCGGGCGTCGTGCTTCGCGTCGAGCGATTCCGCGGCGGCAACCGTCGCGTGACGCTCGAAAAACACCGGTCGAAGCCCGCCGGCGACACCGCTCGCTTCCGTCTCACCGAGAACGGACTGGCCGTCGTCGAGCAGTAGCGGCCCCGTATATTCGCGTTCTCACGGCGTGAAGAGATACGGGCGTTTTATGATAGCTCGACTAACATTATCGGTGGGGACTGTACAATGCTTGACGTGATGGACGGTGGTGGGGAACACACCGTTTCACAGGGAGACGTAGAGGTGACTCGAACGGTAGAGGCGGACGGGAGCAAGATGGTCGGAGAACTGGAGATCACTTCGACGGCGGTACACACGGTGTCCGTCGAAGTCGTCGAGGAGTTTCCGTCGGACGCGTCGGTCGATTCGGTCCGGTTCAAATCCGACGCGGCGCCCGACGACCGCGACGTGTCTGCCGACCGGCTCGTCGTCGAGCAGACGGTCGACGACGAACCCGAGCGAATCGTCTACGGAGTCGTCTTCGCCGACTCCGTCGAGGACGTCGCCGTCTCGGAGCCCGTCATTCGCGGGGTGACGCCGGCCGCCGCCGAGACCGCGACCGACGCCGCCAGCGACGACCGCGCGATGGGCGATGGTGGCAGTGACCCGGAGAGGGACGGCGCGTCGCTCTCGCTTGACGACCCGGTCGCCGACCCGAACGACGAGAACGACTTCACAAGGGGCGGTGACCGTTCCGGTCACGACACAGGCCAGACCGCGGACGCCGACGAGGTGCCGTCTGGCCCCGAACTCGACGATCTGGATGACGGATCGGAGGCGGCCACCGACGAGCCGGCCGAGGTTGACCTCAGTGACCCCGCTTCAGCCGAGGAGACGACCGACAGCGACGACTCGTCTGCGGACGATACGGAATCCACCGACGACGAGGGGTCGACGCCCGGACAGCGGAGCATGGAGATGCGCCTCGACCACCTGAGCGCTCGCGTCGAGGAGTTCGGGGCGTACAGCTCGGCGCTGGAGAATTTCATCGACGAACACGGCACCGTCTCGGAGTTCTTCGACCGGGTTGAGGACGACGTCGCCGACCTCGAAGCCCGGGTCGACGGAACCAACGAGGAACTATCCGCCGAGATCGACGACGTTCGAGGGAACGTCAGCGACCTCGCGACGGAGATCGAACACGTCCGCGACGACGTGGGATCGATGCGGGAAGAGATCGTGACGCTGACCGCCGAGGTGCGCGAACTCCGGTCGATGCGAGAGTCGCTGGCGGCCGTCCTCGCCGGACAGGGTGCTCCGAGCGAATCTGTCTCAGTTTCGACCGCTGAGGGTGCTGACGCCGATGGCGGCGCACAGCCGCCGACCGATCTCGACGATGACGAAGACGACATCGCCGCGGCGGTCTCTGGGATCGAATCCAACCCGAGTGACGGGTAGACGACGGCTGGCTTTTTGACGCGGCGCGGCCACGTGGAGACGTGTCCGAGTCACCGCTGGATAGTACGGTCGTCGTCGGCTGCATCGAGGCGGCGGAGGCGTTCACCGCGGCGCGCAAACCCAAGTTGGCGAAGCTCCGCATCGACCTCGACGACCGCGAAGTCGGATCGGCCGCACAGCTACTCTACAACCACGACATCGACGAACTGCCGGGGACGCGCGTGCTGTGTGCGACCGGTCTCGGTACGGTCAACATCGCCGGCTTCGAGTCAGAGGTGCTGACGGTCGGCGTCCCGGACGAGGATGGGAATCCGGTGCTCGTGACGCCGGAGGCGGACGTGCCGCTCGGTGGTGTGCTGTACTGAGGCGCATCCCGGACCGGGCTCGCGAGCACCCCGTCACTGCTGGTGGTACGTATCTGCCGAGCGAGCGAAGTGAGCGGGTTGCCGGCTCTGCCGGCAACCTACACCGTGGCGGCGGAGCAGTCACGCGATTCGCGGAAATCGAAGATTTCCGATGACGCCCGCGGACTAACGCGGCGCGCGGTTTGCGCCGCGGCAGGAGCAGACGCGCATAATTTTCTCCAAGTTTTTGCCCGACTGAGCGGCCCGAAGGGCCGCGAAGGAGGTGCAAAAAGTGGAGGTTTTAGAAAATATTCGCCTGCTGGTACACCGAGATGCCGCTGTCGGTGATGTCGTAGGGCTTCGTCTCGCGCGAGTGGTTAGTGTTCCGTATCTTCTGTATCTCGACGGCCAGTCGCGTCTCTTGAAACTCCGAGCGGACGTACTGGAGGACAAAGACGGCGTCGGTGAGATACTCGATGATACCGTGGCGAGAGGCGTACGGGTTCCCCTCGCTCGCCTCGGAGGTGAGCATCGTCGAGACGCCGGCACTCTTGAGCGCCTTGGTGAAGTCGAACACCTCGGTGCGGCGCTCCGCTTGGTTGTCGTACATCATCTCCAACAGCGAGACGGAGTCCAAGACGAGCCGTTCGGCACCGAAGTCGTCGACGAGTCGCGGGAGGTCGCTGCGAATCGACGATAGGGAGTTGGCCATCTCGACCGGGTCGAGGTCGACGATGGCGAGTCGGCCCTCCTCGGCGTGCGTGCCGAAGTCCCACCCCTTCTCGCTGGCGGCCGCGAGGATGGCGTCTCGCGTCTCTTCGAGCGTGATGTAAACGGCCTTCTCGTCGTTCTGGAGGCCGCGACGGAGGAACTGGAGCCCGAAGGTGGTCTTCCCGGTGCCGGCCGAGCCGATGACGACCATCAGCGACCGCGACGGGACGCCGCCCTGCATCATCTCGTCGAGGCCCTCGACGCCGACGTCGATACGCGGGATGTCCGAATCGAAGTCCTCGTCGAAGCCGCCGCCGTCGCCGCCCTCGAACGCGGAACCGAAGCTGTCGTCGAACAGGTTTTCGTCCGCGTCTGCCGGGCCGTCGGCGTCGAATGGATCCGTGGTGTCGAAGCTCTCGCTCTCGGCGGGCTCGGCGTCGGGTGTCTCGGCCTCCGTCTCGGAGCCCTCACCGACGCCGGATTCGAACCAGTCGTCCTCGTCCGAATCCCCGCTCATCGCGAGGTCACCTCTGCCCGAATCATACAGAATATTGCGAGCGAAGCCGGATAAGTGTGGTCGGTCGCTCGGGAATTCGCCGAGCAACTCTGCCAATTTCTGCCGAAACCGACGTGCCGGGACCGTATGGGAGTGACTCGTGCCGCTCTGGCTGGTCACGACCGGCGACGGAGCGCGCGGTCTCGCGCGACCGTCCGGCGGCGTGACGCTTATTCCAGCGCCCGTCGAAGCGCCGACGATGCACGTAGGCGTCGTGGCACAGCGAACCGACGACCGGGCGGTGTCGCTGGCCGCGGAACTCGTCGAGACGCTCGACGCCACCGTGTCGCTCGATACCGAAACCGCGACGGAACTCGGCCGCGATGGCGTTCCCCACTCCGAGATGGACGACTGTGATCTGGTCGTCTCTATCGGCGGCGACGGCACGTTTCTCTACACGGCGCGGGGCGTCGGCTCGGCGCCGCTGCTCGGAGTCAATCTCGGCGAGGTCGGCTTTCTCAACGTCGTGCCGCCGTCGGAGGCGGTCGCGATGGTCACCGATACGGTCGGGGCTATCCGCGCCGGCGCGGCCGAGTACCGAGAGTTGACGCGCGTCGAGGCCAGCGGCGCGGGCGTCGACCTCCCGGCGGCGCTCAACGAGATCGCCGTCCTCGGCGCACAGCGCGGCCACGGCAACGGGATCGATATCGAGGTCAGACTCGACGGGGAACCGTACTCCGAGACGCACGCCGATGGGGTCATCGTGGCGACGCCGACTGGGTCGTCGGCGTACAATCTCTCGGAGGGTGGACCGCTCGTCCACCCGGACGTTGACGGCCTCGTCGTCACCGAGATGTGTGCCGGGGGAGCGATGCCGCCGCTGGTCGTCGCCCCCGACTCCGAGGTGACGGTTCGCGTCTCGGGCGCGGAGACGGCGTACGCCATCGCCGACGGTCGGACCCGCGCGAGCGTGGAGCCGCCGGCGGAGCTGACGGTCCGGCGCGGGGACGAGCCGGTGCGCGTCACCGGGCCGGCGCTCGATTTCTTCGCCGCGCTGGAGAAGCTGGAGTAGTCGTCGTCACGCTCCTCGCACGAGCGTCGCCGAGAGTAACCCCTAAACGCCGTCCCCTCCTCCTGCCAGTGATGAGTAAGCAACTCCCGGACGTGCAGGCGGACCGTCCGGACGTGAGCGTCGGCCTCAATCGGGTCGGCGTAACGGGAGTGGAGAAGCTCGTGAAGCTCGACCGCGAGGCGGACCGACCCATCGTCCTCATGGCCGAGTTCGAAGTGTACGTCGACCTGCCGAAGTGGCGCAAGGGGATCGACATGTCCCGCAACATGGAGGTCGTCGACGAGATACTGGAGGAGGCCGTCGCCGAGCCCGGCGAGCGCGTCGAGGACATCTGTGGCGACGTGGCCGAGCGGCTGATGGAGAAACACGAGTACACCTCCCGGGCCGAGGTGCGGATGGAAGCCGAGTACGTCATCCGCGAGGACACGCCCGCGTCGGGTCGCTCGACGCAGGCGACGGCGGACATCATCGCCAGTGCCACCGCCGACGAAGACGGCACCCGCGAGGAGATCGGCTGTCACGTCGTCGGAATGACGGTTTGCCCGTGTTCGCAGGGGATGAGCGAGGCCCGCGCCCGCGAGACGCTCGCCGACCTCGGCGTCGAGGAGTCGGTCGCCGAGCAGTTCCTCGACGAGGTGCCACAGCCGGGCCACAGCCAGCGGGGCCACGCGACGCTCACCGTCGAGACGGACGGCACCCCGGCCGTGGAGCTTCACGACCTGATCGACATCGCGCGCGACTCGATGTCGGCGCGCATCTACAACTTCGCCAAGCGGCCCGACGAGGACCACATGACCTACGAGGCGCACGCCGACGCGAAGTTCGTCGAGGACTGCGTGCGCGCCATGGCGGAACTCGCCGTCGAACAGCTCGATGTCTCCGACAGCGCCGTCATTCGAATGGAGCAGTCGAACGACGAGTCGATCCACCAGCACAACGCACACGCGGAGCGAGTCGCCGAGTTCGGCCGGCTCAGCGAGGAGATGAACGACTAAAACGACAGCGGCTCCGCGCGCTGCCACCGCGGGCGAAACGCCTCGCGAACGGACGCGGCGAACTCTCCGTCGGTCAGGTCGACGACGCCGAACGTCGCCGCCCGATCCAGCGGATGCGGCACCTCGACCACCGTCTCCACGCCGTCGATGAGGGTGAACGTCCCCGATAGCTCCGGCACCGTCCGCACCTCGAAGCGGTCATGGTCGGTCAGCGAGTCGCGGTACCGGACGCCGATCTCTGGCGGCAGCTCCGGCACTACCTCCCGGCGCAACAGCAGTCGGACGGCGGCCCCTCGGTCGAGAGCGTCGACGAGCGCGTCCAGTAGCTCCGTGCCGTGTCGGTCCATATCGAATAGCTGCGGCGTCTGTGCCGACAGGACGCTCACCACCTCCTCGTCTGCGGTGCCGAGCCGCTCGACGAGGAGGTTGGCCGTCTCCTCGCGCCCGACTGCGGCGGTCCAGAACGTCTCGCCTCGTGGCTCCGCAGGGTCGAGTTCCGCCCGCAGCTCGTCGGCGATGGACTCGTACTGCTCTTGGCGCGTCTCTAACTCTCGTGTTCGCTCCGCAAGCAGGCGGTCGAGCGCCGTCGACGGCTCGACGGCGACGTACTTCTTCGGCCGACTCGCCGACTGTGACCGAACCAGTCCGGACCCTTCGAGGTCGTTCAACACGTCGTAGATGCGACCCATCGGCACGCCGCTGTTCTGTGACAACTCCTTGGCCGTTGTCGGGCCGGTGTCGAGCAGCGACCGATAGGTTTGCTCCTCGTACTCTGACAGCCCGAGATCGTGGAGTTCGGCCATTAGGCTCTCGCACGCTGGGGTGGCACAAAAACGCGGCGTCCGTTCACGAGGTGGGGTTTAGCTAAGGGTGACTCCAGAGCGTAGGCGAGCAACAGGTGTAGAAAGCCCCCGGGCGCTACGGTCGCGCGACTCGCTGCGCGCCTCGCTCACTGCGTTCGCTGTGGTGCTTGCGTCGCCGTGCTTCCCGTAGCGCCCGGCCCCTTTCAGTCCCACCCACCGCAGTCACTCGGTCGAGCGATGACCCACGTAGCTGAACACCATCTTCACGAGAGGCAGAAACCCGTTTAGTCCTCGACAAGCATCTCGGGTCGCGTCGCGGCGGCCCGCTCCATCAGTCCCTCGGGAGTACCCGCGGGGTCGGCGCGCTCGCCGCCGCGGATCACGACCCCCGTCTCGCGGTCGCCCGGGACGACGACCTTCTCGTGGTCGGCGACGCGCCACGCCGCGCGGTGGAGGTCCGACCCGGCCGGCGGCGTCTCGATGACCAGCGGGTCGTAGACGTGGCGAGCACACGCTGCGCCGTAGTCGGCCACGTCCGCGCCCATCCGCGTCGCGGCCCCGGCGAAGGCGGCCAGCGCGTCGCCGGCGGCCTCGCGGTAGCGGTCCTCGCCGGTGATGGCCGCGAGGTCGATCAGCGCGTGGGCGAGTTCGACGTTCGCGTCCAGCGGTCGAAGCGGGCGGCCGAGCAGGCCAGCGCCCTCCCGTGGCCCATCGAGGAAGGCACCGTCCGCCGCCTGTAGGTCGAGCGTCGCGTCCGCGACGGCGCGAGCGGTGTCGACGTAACGATCCGCGCCGGTCGCCTGCACGCCAGCGGTGAGGCCGAGCAGGACGCGCGCGCCGTCGAGGAGGAGACCTGTCTCGCTCGCGCCGTCGAAGTGGGCCACGGTGCCGTCGGCGACGAGCGTGTCGAGCACGTGGTCGAGCGCGCGCTCGGCGTAGCGAGTCGCCCGCTCGTCGTCCGTGTACGCGCCGAAGCGGAAGAGCGCGTCCGCCGCCAGCCCGTTCCGGTCGGCGTAGACGGTGTCGTCGACCCGCGGCGGGTCGGTCCCCTCGCGGTCGGTCGGGTCGAGCGCGTAGTAGTCGCCGCCGGCCTGCGAGCCGGCGAAGGCGTCGCCGGTCCAGAGGTCGGTCGTGAGATACTCGACGGTCCCCGCGGCCGTCTCGCGGTAGCTCTCCTCGCCGGTGTAGAGATAGCCGGCCGCGAAGGCGCGCACGAGCGCCGCGTTCTCGTCGGTCAGCTTCTCGCGGTGGAGCCGACCGCCCCAGTTGCGGTTCGTCGCGTAGCGGTAGAAGCCGCCGTCGTAGGTGTCGTAGAGGTGCGTCTGCACCGCCTGTAGGGTGCGCTCCGCGCGGTCGCGGTCGCGCTTGGCGGCGAACTCCACGCTCCGAGGTAGCGGGAACTTGGCGTCCGTCCCCCAGCCGCCGAACTCCTCGTCGAACGAGGCGGCGACCTGTTCGACGAAGTGCGCCTCGACCTCGGCGGTGACCCGCCCGGCCGGCGGGTCGGGGTTTCGGAGCGCGCGGGGGACACTGCCGGCCCCCGTCCCCTTCGCGTCCCACGTCTCCCGCACCGTATCGAGCGCCGAGCGGAACCCCTCGGCGCCGAGCGCCCCCGCGCCGGTGATGATGCGGCCGTTCGGCGTGCAGAACACCGTCGATGGGAAGCCGCCCATGTTGTACCGCTCGCGGACGCGGGGCTGGCGGTCGATGTCGACGCGCACGGGGACGAAGCCGTCCTTCAGGTGGCCGGCGAAGCGGGGATCCGCGTACGTCGTCCGGTCCATCTCGTCGCAGGCGACACACCACGGGGCGGACAGCGACAACAGGAGCGGCTTGCCCGTCCGTTCGGCCTCCGCGAACGCCTCCGGGCCCCACTCGCGCCACTCCACGAGCGTGTCCTCTCTCATTAATCGGGGTTCGGCGTGCGCGCGGAAAGCGTCGGCGCTTCGACCGGAGGGCGGGAGACGCGCCGACTGTCGGTCGCACGGGGGTTCGGGAGCGTTAAGTGGCCGTCGGGGGAACCGTGGGTCGTGTCTGACCTGCAGCGCGCGGCCGCGTTCGCCGGCGTGGGCCTGCTGTCGCTCGCCGCGCCCGCGGTGACCCGACCCACCCCCCGAACCGCCGCCGTCCTCGCGGCGACCCCGTTCCTCGCCGTCGCCGCCTACGCGCTGTTCTTCGCCGAGCGCGGTCGAACCTTCGAGCTGTTCGCCCGTCGCGGCGACTACGAGGAAGGCCGCCTGCTCGGATTGGGCGGGTTCGCGCTCGCCGGGGCCGGGGTGGCGGCGCTGGCGGCCGGCTCCTCGCTCCCCGCGACCGTGTTCGTGATGAGCGTCTTCGCGCTCACCGGTGGCCGGGTGGTCGCCACGCTCGCCGGGCGGTCGCTCTCCCACGAGTTCCTGCTGATGGCCGCGTTCAGCGTCGGCGCGCTCGGCTGGGCGCTCGTCGGCGGCTACGCCGCGCTGGTCGTGGAGGCGCGGCGGGTGGTCACCACGTCGCCGGCGCTCGCGCCGACGCTGCTCGTCTTCCTCGCCGCGACGGCCGCCATCGGCGCTGGCTTACTCCGCGCGATGTTGTTCGAGCGCGACGACCCGCTCGTCGTCGTCTCGGTGACGCTGCTGTTGTGGCTGTTCGTCGAACTGGACGTGACGGTGCCGCCGTCGCGGCTGGGCGTCGGCCTCGCGGTGACGGTGTTACTCGGCTACGTCGCGTACGCGCTCGGCACGGCCAGCGTCTCGGGAATGTTGACGGGCGTGCTGCTCGCGCTGTTCGCCATCGTCCTCGGCGGCTACGGCTGGTTCGCGCTGTTGGTCACGTTCTTCGGCGTCGGCGGATTGGCCGCGAAGTACCGCTACGACGAGAAGGCCGCCCGCGGCATCGCCGAGGAGAACGAGGGTGCCCGCGGCTCGGGGAACGTGCTCGCCAACTCCGCGGCCGCGCTCGGGGCCATCATCGCGTTCGCGGCGAGTCAGGGTGTGTATCCGGCCGCCGCCCCGGCGTTCCGGTTCGCGTACGCCGGGGCCGTCGCCGCCGCGCTCGCCGACACGCTCTCCTCGGAGTTCGGCGGTCTCTTCGACGGCCCGCGGCTCGTCACCACGCTCGAACCCGTCGACCCCGGCACCGACGGGGCCGTCACGTGGCAGGGGGAACTGTTCGGCCTGCTCGGTGCCGGCATCATCGCGGGGCTCGCGGCCATCTCCTTCGGCCTCGGCCCGCTCGCGACCGGCGTCATCGTGCTCGGCGGCTTCACCGGGATGACGGTCGACAGCCTGCTCGGTGCGACGGTCGAGGGCGGGCGCGTCGGCAATCAGGGCGTGAACTTCCTCGCGACGCTCGCGGGCGCGGTGGCCTGCGGCGTCCTCGCAACCCTGCTGTGACGGTTCGCCCCGTCACGCCGGCCGACGCACCCGCTGTCCGTGCACTCCAAGAGGTGCTCGACCACCGAGCGCCACGGCTCCTCGATGCGGCGCTCGACGCCAACACCGCGGTGGGCGAGGTGCTCGTCGTCGAGACGGACGGGGATGGCATCGTCGGCTACGCGCTCGCCGTGCCGGGCGCGACGAACGCCGACCCAACCACGGTGTATCTCGCGGAACTCGCCGTCGCGCCTCCGGCCCGCCGTGCGGGACACGCGACGGCGCTCGTCGAGGCCGTCGCCGCTCGCTACGCCGGCTACGACGAGCTTCGGGTCGTGGTCGCGGTCGACGACGCGGCCGCACGGTCCTTCTACGACACCACCGGATTTCGGGACCGCGCGCTCCTTCCGGATCGGTTCGACGGGGACGGCGGCCGGCTACTGGTCCGCAGTTTGTCGTAGCTGGTCGGCCGTCCTGACGCGGACGCTGGCGGGTCGCTTGACGAACTCGCCGGTCGTGGCCGCGACGATCTGGTCGACGCCGCGCTGTGCCGCCACGTCCAGCACGCGCTGACGCAACTCGGCGTCGAGGACGACCGCCGCCGGGACGGACTCGGCGTCACGCAGGCGTTCGAACGCCTCGTCGGCGTCACCCTCGGCGAGTGACTCGAACTCGTCGTCGAGCAGCCGAACCCGGTCGGTGTCGGCATCAACGACCGCAGACACGTGGCCCCCGAGCGTCCGCGGCGTCTCGCTCGCCTCGGTTTCGCCGTCGGTGTCGTCCGTGTCGTCCGTGCCGTCCGCGTCCGCAGTCGACTCGCTGTCACTGTCGGCGGCAGTCTCGGTCACCGCGGCCGACTCGACTTCCTCGGCCATTGGGTCACCGACCTCGCTTTCGGTGTGGGGATTCGTTTCCGAGTCGGACGACCCGGCAGCGTCGGTTCCGAGCGCCGCGAGCACGCTGTCGGTCGCGTTCGTGATGTCGGTCACGCCGTCCGGGTCGGGAGCGAGCTCTGCGCGATCCGCCGCGACGGTGATGTCGCCGCTCTCGTCGGTTTCGGCGACCGCGTCGTACGGCTGCTTGTTCCGGAGCGCGGCCATCACCTTGCTGCGGTCGAGATCTTCGACGGAGCGGTCGGGGGGCGCGAACGCCACGTAGTCGACCTCGCCAATCTGTGCGAGCTCTCGCAACACGAGATCGCCGCCGCGGTCGCCGTCGAGGAACGTCGTCACCGTGCGCTCGCGGGTGAGCTCCGCGACTGGGTCCGGCACGTTCGTCCCCTCGACGGCGACGGCGTTCTTGATGCCGTACTGGAGGAGTTGGAGCACGTCCGCGCGCCCCTCGACGACGATGACCGCGTCGGAGTCGGCGACGCGCGGTCCCGCCGGGTAGCCACGGTAGTTAGTGATGTCATCGACCCGGACGTGCTGTCGCACCTCCTCGACGAGTTCCTGACTGGAGAGCATCGACCCGTCGAAGGCGTCGTGAAGTAGCGTCGTCGCGCGCTCGACGACCTCGCGGCGCTTGGCGGCCCGAACGTCCTCGATGGCGTCCACGTCGATGGTCGACCGGCAGGGACCGACCCGCTCGATGGTTTCGAGCGCGGCCGCGAGGATGGCCGTCTCGACCTTGTCCAGTGAGGTCGCAATGGTGATCTCGCCGAACGACTGGCCGTGCTGGGAATCGATCTCCACGTCGATGCGGCCGACCTTCGAGGAGTCCTGTAGGTCGCGCAGGTCGAGACCGTCCCCGAGCAACCCCTCGGTTTGCCCGAAGACGGCCCCGACGACGTCGGACCGCTCGACCACGCCGTCGGCGGTGATGTCCGCGTGGATGAGGTATTTCGCTGTGTCTTGCATGATGAACTGCCCCGTGAGGGGCGGTGATGGTGATGTGGATAGCGTCACGGCGACACCGTGACAGCGTAACTACTCGACTCAACGACAAAACCGTACCGACGCGGCGACCGGAGCGTCGCTGCCGTCGCGGCGGTCGAAGAGAATAGTTGTTCGAAGCCTCGATTCGCAGGCAAAACCAATAGTGATTAACCTACCGAAACTATTGATCGTGCACATATGGGCATCAATGGAACGTCTACCGTCGACCAGTCGCCGGTCGTCGCGGCGCTGTGGGGAGTCGCGCTTCTCGTCGTCGTCGCGCTCGCCGTGCCGTGGTTCCTGTGGCGGTCGGCGGCGGTGGTCGCCGGCCTCCCCGTCTGGCTCTGGTGGCACATCGGCTGGATGGTCGTCGCTACGGTCGTCTTCTACGCGTTCGGACAGCGCGCGTGGGGGCTGGGAATCGAGCGGCCGGCGGACAACGCGAACGACGAGGTGGAGCCGTGAGCCTCGCCGTCCAGCTCGGGGTCGTCGGCGGCTATCTCGTCGTCGCGCTGGCCGTCGGTCTCGTCGCCTACCGCGTGGCAGAGCGCACCGCCGAGGACTACTATCTCGCGGGTCGCACGCTCGGCACCGTCGTCCTGCTGTTCACGACCTTCGCCACGCTGCTATCGGCGTACACCTTCTTCGGCGGGCCGGACACGGCCTACGCGCTCGGTCCCGAGTGGATACTCGTGATGGGACTGATGGACGGCGTGCTGTTCGCCGTCCTCTGGTACGTCGTCGGCTACAAGCAGTGGCTCGTCGGCCGCTCTGGCGGCTACGTCACGCTGGGCGAACTGCTGGGCGACCGGTTCGGCTCGACGGGCCTCCGAATGTTCGTCGCCGGCGTCTCGCTATTCTGGCTGTTTCCGTACGTGATGCTCCAGCAGAAGGGGGCCGGGCTCGCGCTCGCGGGGCTGACCGGCGGGGCCGTCCCGCTGTGGGGCGGGGCGGGGGCTATCACCCTCTTCATGATCCTCTACGTCGTCGCCAGCGGGATGCGCGGCGTCGCGTGGACCGACACCATCCAAGGGCTGTTCATGCTCGGGTTGGTCTGGGTGGCGCTCGCGTGGATACTCTCGGCGGTCGGTGGGCCCGGCGCCGCGACGCGGGCGCTCGCCGAGTCGAACCCCGAGTATCTCGCGCTCGGCGGCGGGGCGTACACCCCGCAGTTCGTGCTCGGCACCGCCGCCTACATCGCGTTCGGCGTGGCGATGTTCCCGCAGATCAATCAGCGGTTCTTCGCCGCCCGCTCGAAGCAGGTGCTACAGCGGACGTTCGCGCTGTGGCCGGTGTTGGTGCTCCTGCTGTTCGTCCCGGCGTTCATGCTCGGCGCGTGGGCCGCCGGCCTCGGCGTGACCGTGCCCGAGGGCGAGAGCGTTCTGCCAGTCCTCCTGCGGACGTACACGCCGACGTGGTTTGCGTCGCTAGTCATCGCCGGCGCGCTCGCCGCGATGATGTCCTCCTCCGACTCGATGCTGCTGTCGGGCGCGTCGTATCTGACCCGCGACCTCTACCGACCGCTCCGAGGTACAGACCGGGACGCACAGCCCGCCCGCGAGACACTGCTCGCGCGCGGCGGCGTCGCCGTCTTCGCGACCCTCGCCTTCGTCGCGTCACTGTACGCACCCGGCACGCTCGTCGAGATCGGGAACACGGCCTTCGGCGGCTTCGCACAGCTCGCGTTCCCCGTCGTCGTCGCGCTCTACTGGCCGCAGACGACCCGCGCGGGGATGTACGCGGGGCTCGGACTACCGCAACTGTTCTATCTCGCGGCCGTCTTCGTCCCCGCCGTCCCGGGCACGTATCTCGGCTGGCCCGCCGCCGTCGTCGGGATGGCGCTCGGGCTCGTGCTTACCGTCGGCGTGAGCGCGGTCACGACACAGGATACCGACGAGAAGACCGCCGTCGTGTTCGAGGGCGTTCGGGCGGACTGACGCAACCTCGTTCCGCCCGTTTTCTGTCGGGATTTCGCCGAGTCTTCCGATGCACGCGGCGACCGGCCGACACTGCTCTCAGGACCAGGACCCATCCAGCGGCCACCTGCCTGCCGGCCCCGGGCTCTCCGTCTGTATCCGGACGTAGCTTCCCGCTGTTTGGCCTTCCGGTGGTCGTTTGAACGCGATCCACCCCTCTCTGGTCCCTCCGGTCTCCTGGTCGGGAGCGTAGATGGTGTAGTTTCGATCCCCGACACGCAGTTCGTCGATGACGACCTCGGGCCCATCGAACAGTGGATTCCCGCCGGGTATGAGGATGGTATCGGCACGGCTGCGGACCTGCTCCTCCGCAGCGGGTGTGACGAGACGAATCGCTTCGAGTAGCGGGCCTCCGCCCCGCCCGCGGTCGGTGGCCTGCACGCGAACGAGAATGATCTCCCCCGAGATGTCCTCATTGCTGGTGGGTCCACGCTTGATACACTCGCGAGCGTCGCAGTCGGCGCGCTCGATGTCGGTCACGGTGACGCCGACGCCCGCGTGTTCGTACATCCCGTCCGGGGTCTCGACCGTGGTGACAGGGTTGTATCCCGCGAGAAACGCTGCCGAGAGCGTCCCGACTACGACGACCACGACCGCGGCTCTGAGGGCGTTCTGCGAAGACACTGACACCGATCCGACAGCATCGGGGAGTGAGAACGGCGGGTCATCCAGTAGTCCCCGGGCCCCCGGTGCCAGCACCCACGCCCAGAGGGTCGCCTGGAGCCAACCCAACAGTACGACGTTGTCGACGGCGAGATTGACGGCGAATCGAGCCGAAACTGGTCCCATTCTGGTGTATCGGGCGGCTACGCTGGAAGCGAGTCCGAGATTCGATACGAACAGCAACAGTGCCGGCGCGGCGACGAACACGACGAATCCGATTATCGGACGCGGGGTCGCGTCGCTCTGCCTGTAGCCGACTAACAACGGCGCGGTGAAACACAGAAACACCGCGTACGGGAGAACCTCGCCCGACCCCCAGAAGAACAGTCCGACGACGAAGAGGAGAGCAACCAGCAACCCGAGTACGACGTTGGCAACGCCGACAGCAACTTTCGCGAGGATACCCCTACGACTCCCGTCTGCGGTTCCGTCGTCGTCCATATAATGTCAACAGTACATCTGTTCTGTCGATAATAAATCTTCCTTGGCACCGGTCCCGAGACTGGTATTTTAAATCAGCACCCCCTACTGCGCACATATGCAGACTCACATCGTGCCGGTCGGCTTCGACTACGACCGGCTCATCGCGCCGCTCGTCCGCGACCGGGTGACCGTCGACCGGGTCGTCCTGCTGGAGGGGGCGGTCGGCAGCGAGGCGAACGTCGAGTACTCGCGAAACCTCGGCGGGAAGTTAGAGCAGGACTTCGAGAACCTGCTCGGGGCCGAGACGGAACGCTACGGCGTCGAGGACGTGTACGACTACGAC
>PXSB01000036.1 GCA_003023185.1 Halobacteriales archaeon QS_9_67_17
GCCGTACTCCGTATCGTCCTGCTCCCAGTTGAACATCTCACCGTTCTCGGTGAAGGTGTCGTAGTGGCCCGTCGGCTTCCACAGCTCCGCCTTGTTCAGCTCGGGCGTCCACACCTCGTCGTAGCCGAGTTCGTCGTTCTTCTCGCGGATGTACTCCTCCAGTTCGCGGCGGATCGCCATCCCGTCCGGATGGAAGTGGACACAGCCGGGGGAGTGGTCGGGCACCGAAAACAGGTCCATCTCGGTGCCGATCTTCCGGTGGTCGCGCTCCTTGGCCTCCTCGCGGCGCTCGATGAACTCGTCGAGGTCGGCCTCGCTCTCGAAGGCCGTCCCGTGGACGCGCGTCAGCGTGTCGTTCTCCTCGTCGCCGCGCCAGTACGACGAGGAGACGTTGAGCAGCTTCATCGCGCCGATGTCGCCGGTCGAATCGACGTGCGGCCCCCGACAGAGGTCCTGCCAGTCGTCCTGCACGTAGAAGGAGACCGTCTCCTCGTCGGCCGCCTCGGTTTCGAGGATCTCCTGCTTGTACTCGTTGTCGGCGTAGATGTCGCGAGCCGCCTCCCGGGAGCGTTCGACCCGCTCGATGTCGTAATCGGCCTCGATTATCTCCGTCATCTCGGCTTCGATCCCGTCGAGGTCCGACTCGTCGAGGTCGACGCCCGCGACATCGTAGTAGAATCCCTCGTCGGTCGGGGGACCGATGGTGAGTTCCGCCTCCGGGTGGCGTCGCTGGAGTGCCTGTGCGAACACGTGGGCCGCGGAGTGGCGCAACACCTGCAGATACTCGTCGGAGCCCTCGGTGACGATGACGAGTCGGTCGCCGTCGGCCACCTCCTCGGCCTTGTCGACGAGGTCACCGTCGACGACGCCCGCCACCGTGTCCGACCCGAGTCCCGGCCCGATCTCGTAGGCCACGTCTTCGACGCTCGACCCCTCCGGCACGGAGAGTTCGGAGCCGTCGGGCAGCGTGACCGTCACGTCGCTCATGGACGTGAGAAGTCGGAGGCGCCGTATAAGCGTTTAGAGACGCGGGGAAAAACGGATCGCGGGCTCACTGACGGTGCGCCCCGGTCCCGACGACGCCGGACGGGTCCAGCTCCGGCACCGGCGGGCCGTCGAACGGGTCCGCGTCGTCCGCGAGGAGCAGGGCACCGTCGAGGTCAGCGTAGTCACACAGCGGCGTGAGGTGGACGCCCGCGGCGATGGCCGCGTTCGACTCGACCATACAGCCGAGCATCGTCTCCATGCCGTGCGCGCGGGCCGCGTGGAACGCCTTGATTGCGGGGCGGACTCCGCCACACTTCATCAGTTTAACATTCGCGATGTCGGCACGGTCGGCGACACTCAGCACGTCTGTCGCCGTCACGAGCGACTCGTCGGCGGCGATGGGGAGCGGCGACCGCTCGGAGACGTAGCGCAGTCCCTCGGGGTTTTCGGCGGGAACCGGCTGCTCGACGAACTCGACGAGTCCGTCCAGCCGTTCGCACATCGAGACGGCCTGCTTCGGCGTCCACGCCTCGTTCGCATCCACGCGGAGGCGCGCGTCGGGAGCCGCGTCCGCGACGGCCTCAACGATTTCCATATCGCGGTCCGTCCCGAGCTTCACCTTCAGCACGTCGTACTCGGCGGCGGCGCGGGCCTTTCGGCGCATCTCGTCGGTGTCGGCCAACCCGATGGTGAACGAGGACCTCGGTATCTCGCCCGCGTCGAGCCCGAGATAGCGGTACAGCG
This sequence comes from Halobacteriales archaeon QS_9_67_17, assembly GCA_003023185.1. GTDB lineage: Archaea > Halobacteriota > Halobacteria > Halobacteriales > Haloarculaceae > Halosegnis. The sequence continues at coordinate 1,732 of PXSB01000036.1, forward strand.
GGAGGTCGTGGAGGGTCGCGACGAGGTCGTGCAGCGCGATGTCGACGGCCGCCTTCGCCGCAGGATTATCTCGGATGACGGCGTCCATGGCGTCGTGGGCCGCGTCGATGTCATGCGGATCATCCGGCAGCGCGTCGAGAAGTCGTGGCAGAACCGCCTCGACTGTGTCTGCCGTCTCGCCGTAGTGTGCCGAGGGAGCCGCCGCCCCGACGCCCATCGCGCCGTCGTGTTCGAGTTCGACGACAACGTTCTCCGTCTCGCGCTGGACACCACGGCTTATCTCGAACGGCTCCGCGAGCGCGAGTCGCACCCGCTCGACGGTCGCGTTCACAGTACCGCCTCCAGCAGGCGCTCCGCCCCGTCGCGGATCGGGTCGGCGACCGGCGCGTCCAACTGCGCGCGGTATCGCTTCGTCGCTTCCGTGGCGGTCTCGCCGTCCAGTCCCGACGTGTTCAGCGCACCTGCGACCACCTCGGTCGGCGCTATCGGCTCCGCCAGCGACTCGTACATCTCCGCGACGTAGCCCGGATTCGGTATCTCGAACGACTCGTAGCCGTGGATCGCCTCACGGCCGGCGTCGTGACACATCACCAGCGAGTCGGGCATCGCCCCGTGGAGGAGACCGGTCGTCACCGCCGAGTATGCGGGGTGGATGAGGCTTCCCTGCCCCTCCACGAACAGGTAGTCGTGGTCGGCCCGCTCGACGCACATCCGTTCGACCGCGCTGGCGGTGAAGTCGCTCACCGTCCGGTCGATCGGGATGCCCCAGTCCTCGATGATGATCCCGGTCTGTCCGGTGGGGACGAACGCCGCGTCGACGCCGCGCTCGCGGGCCGCCTCGTACAGCTCGCGGGTGGTCGTCATCTTCCCCGTCGAGCAGTCCGTGCCGACGGTGAGGACGATCTCCGCGTCGAGATCGCGAGCGCGCCCCTCTGCGACGGTCAGGTCGTCGGGTGGCCGGCGCACGTCGCGCAGTTCGCCGCCGTGTTCGGCCGCGAGCGCGGCGAACTCCTCGTCGTCCGCGAGGAAGTAGTGGAGACCGGCGACCACGTCCGCGCCGGCTTCCAGCGCGATTCGCACGTCGGGACGCCACGACTCGTCGAAGCCGCCGCCGATGGGTGCGACGCCGATGACGAGCGCGTCGAAGTCGGGCGCGTCCGCAACCCGGCCGACGATTGGGGCGTCCGGTACCTCAGGCACGTAATCGGTGACGCGAGCGTCGGGATCGGCCTCGGCGATTTCGCGGTCGACGACGGCCACTACCTCGGCGTCCGCGTAGCGGAGCACGCCGACGGCCGTCTTCGCGCGGTCGGGAAGCCCCTCGTGAGCGAGGAGCGCGACACGTCGTGTCATAGTTCGGCATCCGTCCCCGGAGACATAAGCGCGCCGTCACCGGGCAGGCGACTGCTTGACGACCCGCGCGCAGTCAGAGCGCGAACAGCTGCGCGCTCCAGAAGTCGCGGAACGCAGAGTCGATGGCCTCGTCGGGCGCGCCGGTGGCATCGACGCTCGCGGTCGCGTCGGCGTCGAACTCGCTGAACAGCGTCGACTCGCCCGCGACGTAGAGCCGTTCGGCGTCGGCCTCCTCGATTGCCGCGTGACACCGGTCCAGATGGTCGCGGATCTGGCCGTCGCGAATGCGCTCGAATCGCGCCTGCGAGAAGCCGCCCTTCGAGTGGTCGCTCATCACGTCGGTCGTGAAGCCGCGCAGCGACTCGCGCTCGTCGCCGTCGTAGATGCCGAGCGCGAAGATGTCCGAGCGCACGAGCGCGAGCGCGAACCGGCCGGTCGGCTGGTACCACGACGGGTCGACGACGAACGCCTCGTTCCACTCGGCGCGTGCATCGGGGAGCAGGGCGGGCCGAAGCGCGACGCTCACGACATCGGCGTCGTCCGCGTAGACGACACAGGGTGCGGCCCGCGCTACCAGCGGTGCGCGGTCGCCGAAGGCCGTGCGGACCTGCTCGGGGAGATCGTTCCCGTTCGGGACGACGGCGGTGAGTGCGCCCTCTGCGTCCGTCTCGACGCTCGCGAGCCGGTCGAGCACCTCGTCGCGGCGTTGGCCGTGGAGGGTTTCGCGCCGTCGGAATTCTCGGGCGTCGTGCTCTTCGTCGGACACCTGCCCTTCGAGGTCGGCGATCCGGTCTTCGAGTCGGTTGACCGCCTCCTCGGCCTCCTGTCGGGCGGCGACGGCCTCGCTGCGCCGCTCGCTTTCCGCGTCGCGCTCGCGCTCCAGATGGTGGACCTCCTCTTCCAACTCCGCGATCTGCTCCTTCAGTTCGGTCCGACCCAGCAGGTCGTCGAGCATCGCCGGTACGTCGCCTTCGCCCGATAAAAAGCCGCTGGAGCGCGGCCCACATCCGCCGCGTCACACGGGATCGGCGTCGAGCGACAACAGCTGTGAGGCGACGCGCTCCTTGGCGAGCAACACCTCGGAGAGCGTCGGTGGGTTGTGAATGCCGGCGGCTTCGAGGGCTTCCTCCGGAACGGCGAGCGTCTGTTCGGGAACGCCCTCCGCGCCGTGCACCGGCAGGTGGGTCCGCCCGAGCTTCATGACGAGCGGGCGGTCAAGACGCGCGACGCCCTCGCCGCTCGCGTACAGCTGCTCGTTCACCGTCTCGTGGTGGCCCCGGTTCAGCACGGCTCGCGCACCGTCGGTCGGCTCCACGTAGAGTCGCCCGAGGTAGTAGCCGCTGGAAAACGGTTCGAACATCGTCCACCTGCTTGTGGATTGCTACCACACATAAGCGTTTGCCAGCACCCTTTTGTCGTCGTGCAATCCGAGCGTAGCCGGAGGAACCAATAGGGGAGACGACGGAGAGAGGGTAATGTCGACCGAGAGGGACGCTCCCGCGATCCCCGACCCGGACGCCACCGGTCCGGTCTTCGACCGTATCGTCGCCAGCGAACGGCTCCCAGTCGCGTCGATGGCGCTCATCACCGTCCTGTTCGTCCTGCTCATCACCTACAACTTCCTCGACGAACTGTCGACGTTCTCCACCGCGCTGCTCCCGGTTATCGCCGCCGCACAGGGGTATCTGCCGGCGCTCGGCCTCGCGTACGGCACTATCTGGCTACAGAGCAGTGGCTTCGACGGGATCGGCCGGTGGCGAGTCTCCCTCGCCACCTACGGCGGTGCGTTCCTGTTCGGCGCGACGACGGCCGTGACCATCATCGTCCGACTCGCGGAGGGACGCATCGTCGGCGAACCGCAGTACGCGCTGTTCTCCACGATGGGTGCCGGCGGCCTCGCGGGGCTGCTCGTCGGGACGCTGTACGCGCGGTCGATGCGGACCGCCGAGATCGCCGCCGAGACGCGCGACCAGTTCGAGCTGATGAACAGCATCCTCAGACACGACATCCTCAACCGGACGATGGTGATCCGGTCGCGGGCGAACTTCATCGCCGACGAGTCCGAGGGACGGGCGGCGGAGTTCGCGGACACCATCGTCAGACAGAGCGACGACGTGGCAGATCAGGTGGAGCGCACCCGCGCGCTGTTGGACGCGTTGAGCGGCGAGGACAGGCAGTTGTCGGCCATCGGGCTCCGAGACGCAATCGACGAGAATCTCGGTGCCATGCGCGCGACCCACGGCTCGCTGACGATCACCACCGACGTCTCCGAAGACATCGAGGTGCTCGCCGACGAGACGCTGGTCGACGTCGTCGGCAACGTGCTCTCGAACGCCGTCGAACACAACGACGAGGCGGAGCCGCGCATCGAGGTGACCGCCAAGGAGACGGACTCGTACATCGACCTCCGGATCGCGGACAACGGCCCCGGCGTCCCCGACGAGGTGAAAGACGCCATCTTCCGGCGCGACGAGACCGGCTTACACGAAGACGGCACCGGCTCCGGCTTCGGGCTCTTCTTCGTCGACGCGATGTTGTCTGACTTCGGCGGCGACGTGTGGGTCGAGGACAACGACCCGGAGGGTGCCGTGTTCGTGCTCCGGTTCCGCCAGCCCGGACTGGCGGAGCAGTGACTCCGGTCGCTTCGAGCCGTCCATTATATGTGCTCGCAGATTCAACTGTACTATAATGAGTGACGCCGACAGCGCATCGACCGTGCTCGTCGTCGAGGACGACGACGACCTGCGGGATCGCGCTGCTCGACCGAATGATGCCCGGGCTCTCGGGTCGCGAGACGCTCAAGGCGCTCCGCGAGCGAGACCTCGACACGCGCTACGCGATGGTGACGGCGGTCGAACCGGACATCGACATCATCGAGATGGGGTTCGACGCGTATCTCACGAAGCCGGTGACCGAGACGGCGGTTCGCGAGGTCATCGACCGGTTACAGGAGCGCAACAACTACGCCGATGCCCTCGACGAGTACACCGCGCTGTTGGAGAAAAAGCAGACCCTACAGGCCCACCGGAGCGACGAGGAGTTAGCCGAGAGCGACGAGTACCAGCAGTTAGAGCGTCGACTGGAGCAGCTCGACGAAGAACTCGACGAGACGGGAGCCGACGACGACGAGGGATTCGTCGCAACGCTTCGCGGGATCGAAGACGAGAGATGAGCGATCCTGCGTACGATCTGGGTCCATCGGTTCCGACGGACGGCGTCCGCCACGTCCCCGCCGGGACGAGCCTCCTGATTTCTGGGCCGCCAGACGTTGACAAGCGCGAGGTCGCGCTTGAGTTCCTGGCCGCCGGCCAGCGCCGGGCGGATGGGGTCATCGTCGTGAGCGTGGACCTCGGCGCGCGACCGCTCGTCGCGGCCTACGAGAGCGCCGGCGGCACGGACGACGAGCGACTTCGGATCATCGACGCGACCGGCTTCGGCACCGACGACGACCGGGTGGCGGCGGTCGATTCGCCGACAGACCTCGCCAGCATCGGGTCGGCGTTCGGCCGCCAGATCGAACAGTACGTGACGATGAGCACGGACGGCCTGCGCGTCGGCCATCTCTCCGCGACCGCGATGCTTGAACGGATGGACCGCGGCGCGGTGTACAAGTTCCTCCGGACGATAATGGACCGGGTCGACCGCGGCGGCTATCTCGGCGTCTCGACGATCGACACCGCGACCTGCAACGAGCAGACGGTCGCGATGCTCGCCGACGCCTTCGACGCGCTGGTGGAACTGCGCCCGACGCGGGAAGGCCCGGAGTTCAGAGTGTCCGGACTCGACGCCGGTCTCTCGTGGACATCACTGACGATGTGATCCGCATTCGGGCGGTATTGCGTGGATTAAACGAGTTTGAACGGAATGAAGCGAGGGAACGGCTGTCGGTTTTTATAGATAGACAGGAGCTACGAGTGGTAAGATGATGAACCGATCACTGGTGGTCGTCGTCGCGCTGGCCGTCGCGCTGGCGACAGTGGGCCCCGGCGCAGTCGGAGCGGTGACCTCTGGTCCGACAGCCGAGCGTCCCGCGGCACCGCCGGACAACGGAACCGAGAACGCGTCGATGGGTGCGTCTATCTCCGGCTTCATGCAGGCCAGCGCCGCCGACGCCGAGGGTGAGGTGGACAACGAGGTGTTCCGCGCGCGGATGGACGACGCGTCGAACGAGTCCCAACGAGCCCTCGTCGCCGAGCGGACCGAGACGCTTCAGGCGCAGTTGGAGCGCCTCCGCGAGCAGCGACGGGCGATACTGACACAGGAGGGGAACCTGACCGTCGCCGACCGTGCGAAAGCCGCTCGGCTGACCGCAGAGATCAACTCGCTTCGGCGAGGGATCAACACGACCGATCAGGCGGCGTCTGCGGCCGGTATCAACGAGCCGTCGCTGGACCAACTCCGCCGGAATGCATCGGATCTGAACGGGTCGGAGGTGTCCGACATCGCCGGCGACATCGCCGACCCGCCGAGAAGGGGCGAGCGCGGCCCGGAGAACCGAACCGAAGGGGGCGATGCACCCGGTGAGGGGACAAACGAATCGCGGAGCGACGAGCGAGCAAGAACAGACAACGCGACTGACGCACCGGACGAGGGAAACGGGAGTAACCCGGACGGCGAGGGACCGCCCGGGGACAAGGGTAGATCCGACGACACTGGAGCGGCGACACCGACACCGACGGCCACCGAGACGGAAGAGTAGTACCGGCGGCGAGTGATACGGCGGAAACGGCGGTGCGATTATACCTTTTGAGAGCTTACGTCAGGTGAATGGACTCCGCCGCGCTGCTCGACCTGCTGGGGAACGAGAACCGCCGGCGCATCCTGCGGTTGCTCGCCCGCAAGCCATGTTACGTCACGGAGATATCCGAGTATCTTGGCGTGAGTCCGAAGGCGGTTATCGACCACCTCCAGAAGTTAGAGGAGGCGGGACTCGTCGATTCGCGCGTCGACGAGCGGCGGCGGAAGTACTTCTCAATCGCGCGCAACCTCCGGCTGGAGGTGAACGTCTCGCCGTACGAGTTCGGGACGAAGTCCGCGTACTCGGCGTCCAGATCGCTGGACATGGCCCGGTGTCGCTATCTGAGTATCCACGTTGAAGCCGAAAGCGACGAGTCGTCGGACGGCGAGTCCGACGAGTCGCGTGGCGACCCTCGGCAACGCGACGGGGAACTGCGGGAGTTGGCCTCGGAACTCGAACGGCTGGAGACGCTCGAAAACGAGTTGTCGATGGCCCAACGGTGGGTGCAGGGGCAACTCACGGACGTGATGGACCGCATCTCCGAGCAGATCGGCGAGCGCGACGGCCGGTTTTACGCCGAACTGCTGTCGGCGTTAGCCGACGGCGCAGAGACGACGGAGGCGGCCGCACGCCGCGTCGACGCCAGCCCGGAGATGACGGAGGACGCACTCCGCCGGCTCAAAGACCTCGGCGTCGTCGGCCACGAGGACGGCCGCTGGCGGCTCGTTTAGAGGTCGCGCGTCAGGCCGGCACGGAGGTCGCGCCCGAAGTAGTGGCCGACGACGCCAGCGAGTAGCCCCGATCCGGCACCGATCAGCGCCACCGGAACCCCGACCTCGCCGACGAAGGAGAGCAGCAGATACTGCGAGACGGCGGCGACGACGGCCGTCCCCGACCCGGCGGCCGCTGTCTCGAGATACGACCGCGTGGCGCGGACGAGACCGAGTGCGAACCCGCCGACGAAGACGCCCGCCAGCGTCGCGACAGTACTCGGGACGAACGGAATCAGGCCGGCGAGTGCGGAGCCACCGACGGCGAACGCGACTGCGAGCAGGAACGTCCGAAACGAGAACGGCACTCCGATGCGGCCGCGCAGCCCGGAGAGTCGGCTCCCGCTGGTCGTCTCCTCCGTCGTCGGCTCCCGGTCGCGTTCGGCAAGCACCTCGTCGCTGCGCGTCATACACCACATTCGGCGGCCGCGGATAACGGCCTTTCGCTCAGTCGCCATCCGAGCGACGAACCGGCGAATCGCGGTGGCTGCCGGCCTCTCTCACGTCCAGCAGGCCGAGCACCCGGGGACTTTCCACACCTCGTTGTCATCCTCGTCGTCGGAGTCACCCTCAACGGAACACTGCCCGCTCGGCCACACGGATGGATTCAAGTCTGCCGACCGGGTAGCGACGGGCATGAACGCAGGCGACCGGGTCCGCGTCGAGCGCGGCGACGTGACCCACGAGGGCGTGTTAATGCCCTCGACGACGGAGTCGGAGCTGGTCGTGAAACTCGAAGGCGGCTACAACGTCGGTGTCGACCGCGAGGCGGCCACGGTAGACGTGCTCGACACCGACGTGTACGCGGTCGGGGCGACGGGCGACGCCGAGTCGGGGTCGGAAGTCGCGTTCGACGACGACCTGCCGACGGTGGCGCTCATCTCGACGGGCGGCACCATCGCCTCGACCGTCGATTACCGCACCGGCGCGGTCACGGCCCAGTTCGACGCCGAGGACGTGCTTCGGGCCGTTCCGGATCTCGCCGGGCGCGCCAACTACCGGGGGCGGGTCGTCGCCAACATCCTCTCGGAGAACATGACGCCGAGCGTCTGGCAGGAGCTCGCCGAGGCCGTCCGCGAGGAGATCGAGGCCGGCGCGGATGGTGTCGTCGTCATGCACGGGACGGACACGATGCAGTACACCGCGAGCGCGCTCGCCTTCATGCTCGACACGCCTGTGCCGGTCGTGTTCACCGGAAGCCAGCGCGGAGGTCATGGTGTGTATGCACGCCGGGAGTTCAGACGACCGGTGTGCGCTCCACCGCGGCACCCGGGTCCGGAAGGACCACACCTCGCGCCGTGACGCCTTCGAGACGGTCGGCGCAGAGCCGCTCGGCCACGTCGATTACGACGCCGCGAGCGCCGAGGAGTCCGGGGCGGTCACGTTCCACGCCGACCACGTCGCGCGCGGCGAGCGCGACCTCCGGCTCGCCCCCGAACTGAACGACGACGTGGAACTGCTGAAGTTCACGCCCGGCATGGACGCCGAGCGGCTGGAACGGCTCGCCGGCGTCGACGGTCTCGTCATCGAGGGGACCGGTCTCGGCCACGTGCACACGGACCTCGTGTCGACGCTCGGCAAGATGGTCGACGACGGCACCGTCGTCGCGATGACCTCCGCCTGTATCGAGGGCCGGGTCTGTGACCGCGTGTACGACACCGGGCGTGACCTGCTGGACGCCGGGGTCGTCGAGGCAGAGGACACGCTCCCCGAGACCGCGTACGTGAAACTGATGTGGGCGCTCGCCAACCGCGACGACCCAACAGCGGCGATGGGTGAATCGCTCGCCGGCGAGGCGACCGACCGCTCGACGCCGTGGCAAGCATGAACGTCAGGCCGGCGACCCACGACGACTACGACGCGGTCGCGGCGTTCACCGAGGACACGTGGGCAGACCGAGACGGCGAGGACTACATCCCCCGGGTGTATCACGACTGGATCGACACGGAAGGGAGCGAGACGTTCGTAGTCAGCGTCGAGCAGAGCTCGACGGGCAGGCGGACGGAGTCCGGCGATGGCGACGCCGTCGCCGGCATCTGTCAGGCAGTGATGCTCTCCCCCCACGAGGGGTGGGCACAGGGGATGCGCGTGCATCCCGACTATCGGGGCGACGGCGTCTCCACGAGGCTCTCGGAGCGGGCCCTCGACTGGTGTCGCGAGCGCGGCGCGACCGTCTGTCGCAACATGGTCTTCTCGTGGAATCAGGCGGGGCTCGGGAGTTCGCGCGCCGTCGGATTCGGCCCGGCCACGGAGTTCCGCTGGATGACGCCAGCACCGAACGCGACCGCCGAACCCGCGCTGTCGGTCCGCAACGCGCCGGACGCCGCGTGGTCGTGTTTCCACCGGAGCGACGCCAACGACGCGTTGCAGGGGCTCGCCTTGGACCTCGACGAGACGTACGCGGTCGCCGAACTCACGCGCGAGCGACTCCACCGCGCCGCCGCCGAGGAGCGCGTGCTCGCGGTCGGTGACGAGGGTGGAACGCGGGCGATGACGTTCCGCGTCCGGACGGCCGAGTACGGCGGCGACGAGACGTACGCCGAATACGGGCTCGCTCGTCGCAGCGATTGCCCGCGACGCCGCTACCCTCGGCGTCGACGGGACGCGCGTATTCATCCCCGAAACCGCCCGACACGTCAGCGACGCCGCGCACGTCCGAGCAGGCATCTCCGACGAGCCCGACTTCGTCCTCGAAGCGGATCTAACGAGTCGCTAACGCGCGAAACGGCCAGCGACTATCGCGCCGACGTGCCTCAGCCGCCGGAGACGGGCGGGAACAGCGCGAGCGTGTCACCCTCCTCCAGCACGGTGTCGAAGCCGTCGTCGGCGACGAAGGGGTTCGACTCGTTGCGGAGCACGCGGATGTGTTCGCGGATGTCGCCGTCCTCGTCCAGCACGTCCTCGCGCAGTTCCGGGTGCGTCTCCATGAGCGCGTCGAACGCGTCACGGAACGTCGCTCCCCCGTCGACGGCCACCTCGACCTGCTTCGTTCCCGCCGTCTCGGCGAGATTGGCGAACAGCTTCCACTTCACGCGTGGAGGGAGCAGGTCGCCGGGCTTAGGGGTTGTGTCCGCGACCGACGCGCCTCCGCCGGCCGCGACTCGGCCGGTCGGTTCCGACAGGCTATAACGGCACCGCGTCGAAGCGCCGTCGTGTCCCGCCGTCGTCTCTTCGCGTCCCTCTGCTCGATGGTGTTTCTCGTCAACCTCGCCCGGGTGGTCTTCGCCCCGCTGTTGGAACCCATCGCGGCGGATTTCGGGGTCACGGTCGGCTCGCTGGGCGTCGTCGCGAGCGCCGCGTGGCTCGGGAGCGCGCTCCCTCGCGTCCCGACCGGCTGGCTGTTGACCCGCGTCCCTCGCCACCGGGTCATCGTCGGGGCCGGCTGTGTGCTCACGACCGCGGCGCCGAGCGTTCCTCTGCTCGCTGCCGGGGGCTTCCTGATGGGGCTGGCCTCCGGCGTCTACTTCATCGCGGCGAACCCGCTGGTGTCGGAGTTGTTTCCCGAGTCGGTCGGGCGCGCGCTCGGCATCCACGGGATGGCGTCACAGCTCTCGGCCGCGGGCGCGTCGCTCATCGTCATCGCCGTCGTCGCGGTGTTCGGCGGCTGGCGCGCGACGTTTCTCGTCATGGCGGTCGCCGCCGCGCTCGTCACGGTCGGGCTGTTTCTCGTCGCACAGCGGACGGACCTGCCGGATGCCGGCAGCAGGGACCGCGACCTGCTGGCCGCGGCCCGCGCACAGTTGCCCATCATCCTCACGGGCGTCCTCGTTACCGGGAGCGTTGGCTTTGTCTGGAACGGCCTGTTCAACTACTTCCCGACGTACATGGGAACGAAGGGACTGGACCAGTCGACCGCGCGGCTCATGCTGTCGGTCGTCTTTGCCGCTGGTATCCCGGCGTTTCTGTTCGGCGGCCAACTCGCCGACCGGCTGTCGAACGTGCCACTCATCCTCGGCGTGGTCGGCGGCTTCATCGTCTGTCTGTTCGCGTTCCCGTACGTGACGGGGCTGTGGCCGCTGGCCGTCGCGAGCGTCGTGTTGGGGTACGTCGTCCACTCGCTGTTCCCGGTGATGGACACGTATCTGCTCGGGTCGCTCCCGGACCACCACCGGGCCTCGGCGTACACCGCATACTCGGCGACGATGATGCTCCCGCAGTCGCTTGGTGGCGTCGTCGTCGGCTCGCTCACCGACGCAGGGATCCCGTTTGACACGCTGTACACCGGGTTCGCGGCCGCGCTGACGGCGGTGCTGGTCGGGTTGCTCGCGCTGTACGTCGCCGGTCGACTCCCAGTCGGGAACGTCCGGGACGGGCAACCGACCGGGTGAGCATTTATATGCGATCCCGTTCGCAGCGACGAGCGGTTCGTGCTCGCGTCGCGGCAGAGTAGCCCGACGGCGAGTTGAGCCGTGCGCCGCGCTGTATCCAGCAGAGGCCCCTCGTGGACGCCCGGTGTAATAACCCATATAGGCGCGCCACCCGTCGAACCCGCTGATGGAGTACGTTCAGGAGCGAGTCGCCACGCTCCATGACTTCGACGGCGCACGGCCCGACGCGCCGACGGACCGGGCGGCGGTCGTCGTTCCGATGACCGAACGGGACCACGCCTCGCTGGCCGCCGAGCGCGTGCTCTCGACGCTGGAGACGGTGTCGCCGGCCCGCGTCGTCGTGCCGCTTCGCGCCGACGAGGCCGCCGCCCCGGCGGTCGCCGCGTGGCTCGACGGCTTCGATCTGAACATCGAGGTGGTGTGGTGTGACGGCCCCCGACTGGCGGACCTGCTCGGCGAGGCCGGGCTGAACGGCACGCGAGGGAAGGGCCGAGACGTGTGGCTCGCGCTGGGGCTGGCCGCCGAGTCGGCGTACGTCGCCGTCCACGACGCCGACGCGACGACGTACAGTCCGGCACACGTCCCGCGGCTGCTGTTCCCGCTGGATCACGGCTATCAGTTCTCGAAGGGGTACTACGCCCGCGTGGAAAACGGGCGGCTGTACGGGCGGCTGTTCCGACTGCTCTACCGGCCGCTGGTGCGTGCGCTGGCCGAGACGCATCCGGACGCGTCCGTACTCTCGTATCTGGGCGCGTTCCGCTACGCGCTGGCCGGCGAGTTCGCGGCGACGAGCGACCTCGCGCGGTCGCTGCGCGTCCAGCGAGGCTGGGGGCTGGAGGTCGGCACGCTCGGTGACGCCTACGCGACGGCCGGCTTCGACGGCTCCGCACAGGTCGACCTTGGCCGACACGAACACGACCACCGGGCCGTCTCCGGCCCCGCCGGCCTCT
>PXSB01000037.1 GCA_003023185.1 Halobacteriales archaeon QS_9_67_17
AGCTAACCGAGCACAAGCAGTTCCTCAAGCGGCTCAACGAGACGATAGCCGACCCGGAGCTCGCCTTCGAGGAGAAACTGCAGACGCTCCTCGATCTCGGGTGCGAGCGGTTCGACATGGAGCTAGGCGGTCTGAATCGCGTCGACCCCGAACGCGACCTGTTTCGACCGGAGTATCTCAGCGACGAGCACGCATTCCTCGAACCCGGCGTCGAACTGTCGCTGTCGGAGACGTTCTGTGCCGCATCGGTCGAAACCCAGGGACCAGCGGGTGTCACGGCCCCCGCCGAAGCGGGGTACAGTGACATCACCGTCCATGAGGAACACGGCGTCGAGGCGTACTTCGGGACCTACATACCGGTCGAGGGCGGACAGGACCGAACCCTCGCGTTCATCGCCACGGAGCCGCGGTCGGAGCCGTTCTCGGACGAGGAGCGGACGTATCTCGAACTGATGGCTCAGTGGGCGAGATACGAACTCAAGCAACGGGAGTACCAGCAGGACCTCGAGGAGACGGTCTCGAAGCTCCAGCAGTCGAACGACCGGCTGAAGCAGTTCGCCTACGCGGCTTCCCACGACCTGCAGGAGCCGCTTCGGATGGTGTCGAGCTACCTACAGCTCCTCGAGGACAGGTACGGCGGCGAACTCGACGAACAGGCGCGGAAGTACATCGACTTCGCGGTCGACGGGGCCGACAGGATGCGAGCGATGGTGAACGATCTGCTCTCCTTCTCCCGGGTCGAACAGGCCGACGAGCGGTTCGAATCGGTCGACTGCGACGACGTCCTCCGGCAGGTCATAGCGGATCTTCAGGTACAGATCGAGGAGAACGACGCCGAGATCGATGTCGGGTCACTCCCGACGGTGCGGGCGGACTCCGAACAGCTCGAACAGTTGTTCGACAATCTGCTTGCCAACGCCATCAAGTACAACGACAGCGCTCCGCCCCGGGTAGAGATCGACGCCGAGGAGCGGCCCGACTGCTGGGAGTTCACCTTCGCCGACAACGGGATCGGGATCGATCCGAACAAGACCGACCAGATCTTCGAGGTGTTCAAGCGACTCCACACGGACGAGGAGTACTCGGGAACCGGCATCGGGCTGTCGCTGTGTCAGGAGATCGTCGAACACCACGGCGGCGAGATCTGGGTTCAGTCCGAGCGCGGAGACGGCTCGACGTTCCACGTGACGCTCCCGAAGTAACGACGGATCGACACCAGTATGAGTGCTATCGAGGTTCTGCTGGCCGAGGACAACCGCGGCGACGTCCACCTGATCGAGCAGACGTTCGAAGAGCGAGGGCTGCCGGCGGACCTCTACGCCGTCCAGACTGGACAGGCGGCACTCGACTGGCTCTACCAGCGCGGGGAGTTCACGGACGCGCCCCGACCCGAGTTCGTGCTCTTGGATCTGAATCTACCGGGAATCGGCGGACAGACCGTCCTCAAGGAGATCAAGTCCGACTCGGGTCTGAAGCGGATTCCGGTGATCGTCCTGACGGGGTCGGAGTCCGAGACCGACGTGAACGAGGCGTACGAGGCGGGCGCGAACGCGTGTCTGCGCAAGCCCGTCGACCCGACCGAGTTCGCCGACCAGATTCAGGCGGTCGTCGAGTTCTGGCACTCGACCGTGGTGCTTCCGTCTGTCGCTGCGAACGACGACACGAGTCTCTGAGTTGTCGAGGGAGCCGGCGGTCGATTCGCACACCGGCTAACCGGTCGGTGTAGACAGAATCGGGCAGACCTGTCTCGCAGGGAACGCTACATGAAGTCCAAGATGCTTCCTTGTTTGTTTTTGTCGTTCTCGAAGACCGACTCCAACGATTTATCGAGGATTTTCAGCCGCTGTTTCGTGTACTGGCGACAGCCGTACTCCTCGGCGACGCGCGTGGCCACGTCCATGTACTTGTTCACCGACCCCTCGTGGACGGTGAGGTTCACTTGGCCGCCACACTCTCGGCAGTCGCCGGTCAGCGGCATCCGGCGGTACTTCTCGCCGCAGTCGAGACACCGCGTCTCCTGTCGGGAGAAGGCGCGCAGGTTGCCGATGAGGTCCGGCAGAAAGTGGTACTCGATGACCCGCTCGGCCACGTCCGTCTCGTCGACGGCGCGCAGTTTCCGCGACAGTTCGAGCTGGGCGTCCATCTTGTCCATCATGCTGCCGAGCGTCTTGTACGCCGACAGGTCCGGCCCGAGCGCGATATCGGTGGTGTCGTGGGTGTGCCGGAAGCCGGTGTACTCGCGGTCGGTGCCGAGCGTCTCCTCTGCGATCTGCACGTCGACCTCGCCGGGGTCGGCCATCTCGCGGGTCGCCTCGTAGAACTCGCGGGGATACTGACCCACGATATCGATGTTGTGCGCCTCGTCGTCGATCTCGGAGGGGTCGATGCGCGAGGACATGACCAAGGGCGCGTCCATCGAGTTGTGTGCGTAGAGCCAGTTCGTGGTGAACACCGGGTCGCCACCGACCTGAAGATCGTAGAGGTAGCCCTCGTAGTCGACGCGTTCGACGTCGGTGACACGGAGGTACGAGAGGTCTCCCGCGACGAGCGGACGGAGTTCGTCGAGCCGGCTACGGGCACCTTCCGGAAGGTCGCGTTGTTCGATCTCGGCGACCATCTCATCGAGTTTTTCCAGCGAGACGTTGTCGCGGCGTTTGAGATACTTCGGGACGATCTGTTTGACGTTCCGGATATCCATCTCGCGAAGCTCCATCAGCGCGTCGGGAATCCGAACGACGAGACTCTTCGGCAGATACGGCTCGTCACCGTCGAGCACGCGGTGAAGCGGGTTGTCAGAAGCGCCGCCCGAAGTCGTAACCGTGTATATCGGTTGTCGAGGCTCGTCACGCTCACGACGGGAGACGTTCGCGACGATACCGAACCGATGCAGGAGGAAGACGATACCGTCCTTCACGTCCTCGCTGGTGGTGTGGAACGCGACCGTCGTGACGTTGTCGTCCGTCTGGTCGCTCCCGTCTCCGGCGACGAACCCGCGGAGGAAAGAACGCGCAACCTCGTCCGGGGCGCGAAGTATCGCGTCCGGAACCACCTTCTCGCTCGAATCGTACGAGTCCTCGTCAGCGAATCCGAGCCCGTACAGCACCTCACGAAACACTGCCGGGAACTGGAGTTCGTACGCCCGGTTCGACCACCGGATGTGTGGGTCAACGCCGAGCGATTCGCGCGTGATCTCTGCAGCCCGTTCGATGATAGCCTCGTCGGCGTTGCTGATTGCGGGACAGCTGCTCGACGTCGTCCCCTCCGCGACGAACAGGCCAAGCAGCCACGCGAACTCCTCGTCCACCTCGATGTGCCGCTGGACGCCGTTCGTCGACCCCCACAGCGCGATTTCGGCGCGCGGCGGAACCTCGAACTCCCCGTGCTGTAACACCTGCTCCAGCTGTTCGTACGGAATCTTGTCCTTGGAGAGCCGATGTGAGAGACCGTTCTCGAACTCGGCGTGTGCCTCGCTTCCGTGGTCCGTGGACGCCCAGACAGTCCGGAGCAGATCTTCGACGTGGTCGTCGATAGCGACGTACGGGTCGTCGACTAGTTCCGCCGCGTCGAGGATCGTCCGCTCGGTGTCGACCTGCAGTGAACGGGGTGCGAGTATTAGATCACCCTCCGAAAGTTCGTCACCGGCGACCTCTTCGATCCCGTCCTCGTACCGGAAGAGACTGTGGTTCGCCGTGATGTCGACCGAGCGTCCGAACTGGGTCGAAACCCGGAGGAGTTTCTCGTCGTTTGCCGCTCGGTAGCGGATTGCCTTCTCGATTGGACGGGGAGCCGACTCGTGATTCTCGTCGAACGCGTACGTCTCCCATCCCTCGGACAGGCAGGTCCGTTTCTCGAACTTGCCGTCCCGCTCGACTGGGCTCTCCAGTTCGTCCCAGAACTCCTCGAAGGTAAGGAATTGCGTTTCACCGTCGGGACCGAACGCGACTAGCCGGGAATCCTCCGCGACGCTACCCCCGCGCTGGTCGGGGAGGTACTCCTTCGAGAAGTTGAGCAGTCCGTCCATGAGGAGCATCACGCAATCTTCATCGCCATCGCACTGGGCGCTGTGGATGGAATTCGCCACCAGCGTGTGAGTATCCGCGACCGTGAGACAGTACGTGTGGTCGACTTTAGCAGCGACGAACTCGACCGACGAAACGGTATCGGTCACGCGGCCGCCGTCGGAGGCGGCTTTCAGAGCCGGTTCGCTCGTCGCTGCGTCGTCAGGGAGTCGGGCGGGAATCGACAGGCTGTCACCGGCCTCGAGTTCACTCGCTGCCACCGTTTCGACCCGACCGGTCCACATGCAGAGTTCGTGGTCGGGGGTGACGGTGAGTGTCCGACCGCCCGCTGTTTCGATACGAACCAAGTGTGCCGGTGCAGGGTGTTTCGAGACAGCTTCGACCGGCTTCAGCGTCTCGTCGCCGGACTCGGTCACCGACGGAACGAACACGTCACCATCCAGCTCCGACACGAGGGTTCCGAAGTCGTCCTCGCGTGCGGTGTCCGGGTCGAGTCGCCCCTCGACGAACTCGTCGATGCGGTCGCGGTGCCACTCGTCGTCTTCGCGGTACCACAGCTTCGTCTCGGGGTGGAAGCAGTTCCGGCGTTTTGCGGCGTGAAAGTACGGATGTGCGTAGCCGACCGCCGCACTGGTGAAGCCGACCACGCGACCAACGACCGCGGCCGACGTGTGGGGTGCCATCCCGAAGACGAGTTCGCCGACGAGATCCTCGCGGTCCGTCACCTCGGCTCGGCCGCGCCGTCAGAGAGGACGATGTCCTGTAGCTTCAACTCGACCAGTTGGTCGTCGTGGCGGAGCGGTGCGCCGTCGATGTCCGTCTCGTAGCCGAGTTCGCGGAGCGTGTCGACATCGATATCGAGTTCGCGGGCCCGGACGGCAGTGACCGGGAGGTCGGTCATGTCGTAGCGGACGGTGCCGTCCTTGAACGCGCTCACGTCGTTCTTCGCGCGGAGAACTCCCTTCTCGATCGGTTCCGGGAGTTTGTGCGTCGAGGTGAGGCCCTTGACCCCCTTGAGAATGTCGTAGGAGCCGTCGCGTTCGCCGACCGCGTCGAGCGCGTCGCGGAGTTCGGTGTCGAGGTCGAGGGACCGCCGTTCGGTGGCGTACGCGAGCGTCTCACAGCGGGGACACTCCGCGCGGCCGGCCTCGTCGGGGTCCACCTCGCGCTCGCAGTCGGGGCAGACGTACCGCGGCTTCGTCCACGCGCCACACTCCCGACAGCGGCCGCGGAACGTCTCCTCGGCACAGTCCGGGCAGACGCGGCGCGCGACCTCGACTTCGACCTCGCCGGGCGTCGAGGAGACATCGCGCTGGCGGGCGGCGGCGCTCACATCGCGTTGACTCCCCCCGGCCTCACCGAGGGGAAAGAGCGTGTGAACTGCGGGGGAGAGTTCGCGGCTCTCGGACTTCTCCGGACGACCCATCCGATTGCCGACGCGGGTGGGGGCGCGCTCTTGAAGATCGAAGGGGGCCGTCTCGTTGACCGCGCGGTGGCTGTTCGCGCCGTCGTCCCACGTTCGGGCGCGCTCGGAGAGGCGCTCCCACGTGCGTTCGAGGTCGGCCGTGAAGCCGAGCGAGCGCACGAGCGGGACCGCATCGGGGACGGTGACCGTCTCCTCCCCCTGCGTGTGCTGGACGACGAGTGTCTCCAGCGCGTCTGTGACCGCGTCCGTCTTCGGAAGGACGAGGGTCCGGTCGCTCCCGGCGCTGGGTGGCGACTCGATGGCGGCACCGTCCGCCTCCGCGAACCGCCCGGACGAGGCGACGGCGTCGGCGAGCGCCTCAAACCCGTCGACCGAGAGGTCATGCCACAGGTATGTGTACTTCGGGTGGAGCGGCACGTCGTACTCCTCAGCCCACGCCAGCGCCTCGCGTGCGGGAGGGTCGGCGAGGTCGACGGCGGGGTCGTCGCGCAGTGCCTGCACGTCTGCG
The DNA here is from genome assembly GCA_003023185.1 of Halobacteriales archaeon QS_9_67_17. Taxonomy (GTDB): domain Archaea; phylum Halobacteriota; class Halobacteria; order Halobacteriales; family Haloarculaceae; genus Halosegnis. Next base: position 5,954 of record PXSB01000037.1, read on the forward strand.
CCCGCGGCCGCGAGGTCCTGTTGCCACCACTCGACGACGTAGGAGGCCGGCACGAGTTCGTGGTTGTTCTCGACGAACTCGCCGTAGTTGACGAGATACTCGCCCAAGTCGAGCACCTCGACGACGCCGTTGCGCACCTCGCGGGCCTCTTCACCGTCGGGCCTTCGATGGAGTCGACGGGGACGACGCCGGCGGCCTTCCCCGGGCGTTCCGTCTTGATCTGTGTCCCCGTCGCGAGGAAGTCGTCGACGAGATGCATCGTCGCCGGGTGGACGCCGGCGGTCGCGTTCCCGTGGTTGCGCGCCCGACCGTAACGGAGTCGAAATCCACCGGGTTCCGACGGGTGGCTGAACACCGGTCGTCCGGCGATGAGGTCGCGCAGATACTTCTTCGAGGAGTCGCCGCGAGGCGGGCCAGCGGCGTCGTCTGGGTCATCCGTGTCGTCTGCCTCCACATCGCCATTGGCCGACGAGTCGTCCGCGTCATCGGGTTCCGCATCGCCATCGGTGCCGGCATCGGCATCGGCGTACGTACCGTCGATCAGGTCTTGGAGCCACGGCCACGCCACCTCGTCGAGATCGCGGGTGTACCGCTGTATCTTCGGGGCCTTCAGGGCGATCCCCTCGGCGAGGACGAGACACATCCCGCCGCGCGCCGAGTTGGTGTCGATCCGTTCCAGATCGCGGAAGCCGGACACCTCCTCGTCGCCCGTCGCCTCGCCGTCCAGCATGATCGGCATGTGTTCGACGATGAACTTCGTCTCCTTCGCCTTCGGCGTGTACTGGAGGCCGGTCTCCGAATCGTACAGCGCCACCTCCTCCGCGTAGCGCTCGATCTCGTCGTTGCGCGGTCGGTAGCCCTCGATACCGAGCAGGGCGCGGGCGTAGTCGGCGACGAGCACGGACAGCGCCTGTGCGGTGCCGCCCGCAGAGCGGATCGGCCCGGCGTAGTAGACGTTGACGAACTCCGTGCCGTCGTCGTTTTCGAGGAGTTCGACGCGGTCGATACCCTCGATTGGGGCCGCGACCACCCCCTCAGTGAGCAGGGCGACGGCCGTTCGGACCGCGCCCTCTATCTTGCCGGCCCGGGAGTCGTAGTCGCCGACCGTCCCCGCGACGAAGTCGGTGACGAGTTCGAGCGCGGCCTCCTCGCGGGACATCTCGCCTTCCAGTTCGCGGACCCGCTCCGCGACCCCGTCGATGCCCAGAATGTTCTCGACGCGGTCGGCCATGTCCTTCGCGACCGGTATCTCCACCTCCGGCTTGGGATCCTCGCCGCGCTCCCTCGCCGTCTCTGCCACGTCGAAGGCGCGGTCGAGTTGGGTCTCCAGCCGCTCGAAGTACCGTTTCGAGTCCATCAGAGCGGCCAGAGGTCCAGATCCGTCGTCTCGTCGTGTTCGCGGTGGAGCGACGTGTCGAACTCGCGGACGTACAGTTCGCCAGCGAAGACGGTGCCCGAATTCAGATGCCCGGCAAGCGACGTGCCGTCCTCACGGGAGCAGACGGCGTGCGTGTGTGCGAACGGCTCGCCGTCGAGATTCGAGATGTTACCGACACAGGAGGCGACTTCGAGCGGTTCGTCGAACCGCTCGGGGTAGTACTCCTGCTCGTCTTGGTCGTAGAAGTAGAACTCGGCGTCCTGTACCGCGCCGAGACCGACGAAGAAGGCCGCTTCGATGTCTTCGTCTGCAGCGAACGACTCTATCTGTGCCCGCCAGTCGCTGCCGTGATCGAGCCGCGCGACGAACTCACGAGCGCCCTCGACCGCGCGATAATCCATGCCCGAATGCATCGCTCCCGACGACTAAAACCTACCGTGAGAACGGCCACCTCCAGATGAAACAGAGGGGTGTCGACAGGGGATGGTAACGCTCGGAGCGGGACGTGGCGACTCAGTTGTCGAACCGGGCCTGCACGAACGGCTGGGCGTCCTCAACTTCGCCGATACGCGAGTCCGAGAGGAGCACCGCCTCCGTCTCCTCGATTGGAACCGAGAGGCTGATCTCCTTGGTGCGGCCGTAACGGCCCTTAGAGACGACGACGGCGTTGACGATGCCGAGCATGTCGAGCTCCGAGATGAGGTCGGTCACCCGACGCTGGGTGAGTACGTCGGCGTCGATCTCCTCGCAGAGTCGCTTGTAGATGTTGAACACCTCGCCGGTGTTGATGTTGTGGACGCCGTTCTTCTCCAGCAGGATGGTGGCGTACAGGACGAGCTTCGACTGCGTCGGGAGCGTGCGGACCACCTCGACCACCCGGTCGAGTTCGATCTTCTCCTGTCCCTTGCGGACGTGGTCTTCGTTGACCCCGTCCGTGTGGTCGCGCTCGGCGAGTTCGCCCGCGGTGCGCAGCAGGTCGAGCGCGCGCCGGGCGTCCCCGTGTTCCTGTGCGGCGAAGGCCGCACACAGCGGTATCACGTCCTCGTTGAGCGAATCCGACTTGAACGCGACCTCGGAGCGCTGTTGGAGGATGTCGCGCAGTTGCGTGGCGTCGTACGGCGGGAACACGATCTCCTCCTCGCCGAGCGAGGACTTGACGCGAGGGTCAAGGAAGTCGGTGAACTTCAGGTCGTTCGAGATGCCCATGATGGACACCCGGGAGTTGTCCAACTCCGAGTTCATCCGCGAGAGGTTGTAGAGCGTGTCGTCGCCGCTCTTCTCGACGAGCTTGTCGATCTCGTCGAGCATGATGACGACGACCCGCTCGTGGTAGTCGACGGCGTCGAAGAACGTCTGATACACGCGGTCGGTCGGCCACCCGGTCATCGGCGCGGGTTCGAACTCCTCGCGGTCGGTCTCCAACGCCTCGATCCGGTCGTCGAGTTCCTCGACGCTCGCGAACGGGCCCTCGCCCTCTGGGTCGCTGTCCGCGAGGACTGTTTCGGCGTCTACGGCGTCGGTCGCGCGCTCGCGGAGGTCGGCCAGCGCGTCGAGTTTCCGGTCGATGACGGCCTCGTTCTTCTCGATGAACTTGTTCGCGAGCTGTGCGAGCACGCGATACTGCGTGTCCGTCACCTCGCAGTTGATGTACTGGACCTCGCAGGGCACCTCGTACTTCTGTGAGGTGTTCTCCAGTTCTTCGGAGACGAACTTCGCGCTCGCGGTTTTCCCGGTGCCGGTCTTGCCGTAGATGAGGATGTTGGAGGGGGTGTCGCCACGGAGGGCCGTGACGAGGATGGTCGCCATGTTGTTGATCTGCTCCTCGCGGTGCGGGAGTTTGTGCGGCGTGTAGGAGGGACGGAGCACCTCCTTGTTCTCGAAGATCGGCTCGCCTTCGAGGAGGTCGTCGAAGAGCCCACGAGAGGCCTCGTCGGGGTCGTCGGTCTCGTCGAGGACGATGTCGTCCAGATCGAGATCCGTGTTGTCGAACCCGTCCGGCGGACCGTCGCTCGGCCGGCCGTGGTCGGTGCCGTCGAGATACGAGACGCCGTCGGCCTCGACGTCGATGTCGTCGGCCGAGGCCTCGGCTCCCTCGCCGCTGTCGCCCCGTTTCGTTCCGTCGTCGGCGTCGTGGTCGGTCATGTCGCCATCGGTTACCCCTTCGTTTCGAGTGGAACACCGGAGCGCAGCCGCGTATATCCCCGTTACACCGGCAAAGACCGGTGGTGTCGTCGATTGGGCTGGGTCGGTGTGTCCAGATGATGCAAACGAACCGGAGGTCACACGGGCTATTAAATATTCCGATGATCCGGAAAGTATCTCGCAAAGCGATGTCGATTGTCTCTGCCGCCGACCGATTGATCGAGATCGGTAGACGACTGCACACTGAAGCGACGAACCGTGAGACGCGTCCGAGACAGTCGAGTTTGGAGGAACCCGCTCGTTCCGTTGGAATCATCGTCGCTCGCCTCGGGTTCGGTCCACCACACGGCGGCTCCGTATCCACTCTGCGCTGGAATCAGGCGGCGGTCAAGAGCGAGTCGAAGAGACGAGAGTTGACAGTGGACTAGAGGCGAAACAGAGGATACTAGATTTACCCTAGAGGTACTAGTATTGTCGTCTGAGTACTAGTAGTCTTGGCAGTTCGTCGCTTCTCCGGCTGTCGATTGTCTCCAACACTCATCGGGAAAGACGTTCACATCCTGACACCCCCACCCCTTCGTTTCGATTGGAACCGCGATCAAACACGGGGTGGGGGTCAGCAACTCGTAGAACTAGTTTAGCTATGCCGGTGGTTTTATTATACCCTACAATCAACAAAAACCGCACTAGAAACAAGGCGGTTCGTGTGGTGTGGTTGTGATGTTGCGGCCCTATATCTGGCTTCTCGGCCCTCCTACTTCGCTCTCTCGCCACTTTACGCCAATCGCCTCCCCGATCCCTCTGCTCGTCCTTGGCCCTGTTCCACTCGAAACGAAGGGGTGGGGGTATGCTTCACGTCGACGCTGCCGCTCGTGTCTGCACTCGTCTGCACTCCATTTCGTCCCGTCTCGGGTTTGCCACCACTGATCTCCCGACTTCTCCCCTCTTCCGTCAGCCATACGTCTGCGTCGCGTCGGCCGTGCGGCAGACGCACGTCTGCTGCTCGCTCGGCGTTTTCTCCTGCTGATATGTTCTCTCGTCGTACCGTCGCTACGCTCGACGGCTAGCGTGCACGTCCGCGCAATGGGGCCAAAAACTGATTTCGACTATCGACCTGACGCCCGACAACTTGTCTCCAACCGGAAATGTGTCTGACACAGTCTTAAGTGGACACGGGAAGGTGATACGTGCAGAGCGGCCCGATTTCCACCCGAAACGGGTCGTCGGAGGCAAGGATGGGACTACTCACAGAAATCAGGTCGAGCATATCTGGCCTGTTCGCCGGGTCCGAGCCGAAGCGCATCGGCATCTACGGCCCGCCGAACGCCGGCAAGACGACCCTCGCGAACCGTATCGCCCGCGACTGGACCGGCGACGCCGTCGGCCCCGAGAGCCACGTACCCCACGAGACTCGCCGCGCCCGTCGCAAGGAGAACGTCGAGATCAAACGCAACGGTAACTCCGTCAGCATCGACATCGTCGACACGCCGGGCGTCGCGACGAAGGTCGACTACGAGGAGTTCCTCGAACACGACATCGAGAAGGAGGACGCGGTGCGTCGCTCCCGCGAGGCGACCGAAGGGGTCGCCGAGGCGATGCACTGGCTCCGCGAGGACGTCGAGGGCGTCATCTACGTCCTCGACGCCTCGACGGACCCGTTCACGCAGGTGAACACGATGCTGATCGGCATCATCGAGAGCCAAGACCTGCCGGCGCTCATCCTCGCGAACAAGACGGATCTCGAAGATGCGTCGGTACAGCGCGTCTCGAACGCGTTCCCCCAACACGAGACCATCCCGCTGTCGGCGCTGGAGGGTGACAACATGGACGAAGTGTACGACAAGATCGCGGAGTACTTCGGGTGAACGATGCCTGAGACACAACATCCCGAGGACGACGGCGTGCAGATCGACCTCATCAGCGCCGACCGCATCAACGGCCTCCGGACGATGGAGAAGGTCCGACTCATCCTCGACAGCGTCCACGACGGCAACATCGTCATCCTCGAACAGGGGCTCGACCCGTCCGAGGAGTCGAAGCTCATCGAGGTGACGATGTCCGAGATCTCGCCCGACGGCTTCACCGGCATCGAGATCGAGACCTACCCGACCGACACCGCGGCTCCCGATCCCGGCCTGCTGGGCAAACTCATGGGCAACACCCCGAAGGGGAAGCTCACCGTCATCGGTCCCGCGAACCGCATCGAGACGCTTCACAAGGACGAGAACCTCATCAGCACGCTGGTCCACGAGGGGTAGCCACGGATGCCACACCAGTGTACCGGCTGTGGCTACACGTTCGCCGACGGCTCGGCCGCCCGACGACGCGACCCCGCCGGAACCGGAGACGGACCCCGGCAACGCTGCCTCGACGGTCGGCCGCGCGGCGACGAAGGTCCGTGATTTCGTCTCCGGCAGCGACCCGACCCCCGATCCGGAGCCGGAATCCGATTCGACATCCGCCTCCGACACGGCATCTGCCCCGGGTTCGGCATCTACACCGGACACGACCCCCTCCCAAGACCCGACATCGGCTCCCACTGACACCCCCGAGGTCGGGACTACCGCAGACGCGGACTCCGAATATAACTCCCAGGCCACAGACTCCGACGAACCGGCCAACGCCTCGACCGCACCCGAACCGTCGTCTGAATCGGCCCCCAATGACGAACCGACGCCTTCTATCTCCGTCGGCGACGTTCCCGACCCGGACGCGCCGTGGCCGGAAGCGGAAGGCAGTGATTCCGGTGACGACTCCGACGACGCGCTCCCAACCGACGGCGACCTGTACTACTGGCGCGTCGTCACTGAGCGCGGCGACGAATGGAGCCACGGCGACCGCATCGAGAGCTTCGTGAGTGTGACGGCCGAGCAGGTGCGCGACGCCGACGGCGACGGCGAAGCGCCCGACCGCCGCGAGAGCTACGGCCCGGCTGTCGCCCTCTTTTCCTCCGCCGGCGCCGAGGCGGCGGCCGAGGCCACCGGCGACGAAGAGCGCCTCGCCCGAGAGCGCGAGATGGGCGTTGCCCACGAAGGCGTCGAAGCCGGCCAGATCATAGGCTTCGCCGGGGTGGTCGTCGCGGCGATCGTCATCATCGTGTGCGTACTCTTTTTCTGGATCACCAGCGTGGCGCAGACCACGCGCGAGGCCACCGTCGACACGTCGGTCTACCCCGAGCTGCGCGAGACCGAAACGCGCGCCGCCCAGCAACTCGACCAGTACGAACTCGTCTCCGAGCGCGACAGCACGTACCGCGTTCCCATTGGCGAGGCCATGCGCATCGTCGCCGACGAGGCGTACGATCAGACCGCAGGGCGCCGGTACTCCGGCGAGCTGCGTCGCGACCTGCCGGCGACCGCTTCGGGCGACAACCGCGGCGGCGGGAACGGCCCCGAGCCGTCCGCGCCGGAAGGACCGGCGGGACCGTAAAACGTATCGCGTCGCGTGTTGCGTAACGACAGCAGCCCGACGCGCTCGCGTTCAGAAATCCACCGGCGGCCACGAGTCCGAACATGTTGGCGCTTGCCTGCGCTTGCTACGCCCGTAGACGAGCAATCTTACGAAATACGCACCACGACGCAATGTCGTCTCGCATCGCCCGGAGCGAATCGTTGTACGAAAAAGCGCGGCGCGTCATTCCCGGCGGGGTCAACTCGCCGGCGCGTGCCTTCGAGGGGAGCGTCGGCGGCGCGCCGCTCTTCATCGAGGAAGCCGAGGGCGCGACGCTCACCGACGCCGACGGGCATGAGTACCTCGACTACGTCGGCAGCTGGGGGCCGATGCTCTTCGGGCACGCGCACCCGGCGGTCGTCGGGGCGGTGCAGGAGGCGGCGGCGCGTTCCACCAGCTTCGGGGCGCCGACGGAGGCGGAGATCGAGCTGGCCGAGCTGGTCTGCGACCTCGTGCCGAGCGTGGAGGTGGTGCGCATGGTCAACAGCGGCACCGAGGCGACAATGAGCGCGGCGCGGCTGGCGCGCGGCTACACCGGGCGCGACAAGATCATCAAGTTCGAGGGCCACTATCACGGCCACGGCGACTTCTTCCTGATCGCCGCCGGCAGCGGGCCGATGACGTTTTCGGAGCCGGATTCGCCCGGCGTCACCGAGGGCAACGCCGCCGACACGCTCGTCGCGCGCTACAACGACCTCGATCACGTCCGCGAGCTGGCCGAGGCCAACGAGGGCGAGGTCGCCTGCGTCATCGTCGAGCCGATTGCGGGCAACATGGGGTGCATTCCGCCGGCGGAAGGCTTCCTGGAGGGCCTGCGCGCCCTCTGCGACGCCGAGGACATCGTCTTGATCTTCGACGAGGTGATGACCGGCTTTCGCGTGGCGGCCGGCGGGGCGCAGGAGCGCTACGGCGTCACGCCCGACCTCACGACGCTGGGCAAAATCATCGGCGGGGGGCTGCCGGTGGGCGCCTACGGCGGGAAACGCGAGATTATGGACTACGTCTCGCCGGTCGGTCCGGTCTACCAGGCGGGCACGCTCAGCGGCAACCCGAGCAAGACGCCCTCTACGACCGGCTCGACGACTACAGCCGCCGGCTCGAAGAGGGCACGCGCGAAAACCTCGAGGCGACCGGCGTCGCGGCGCAGACCACGCGCGTGGGCGCGATGAGCAGCCTCTTCTTTTCCGACCGCCCCGTGACCGACTACGACACGGCGCAGGCGTGCGACACCGAACGCTACGCCGACTACTTCCACGCGATGCTAAAGGAAGGCATTTACCTGCCGCCGTCGCAGTTCGAGGCCATGTTCTTCGGCGACGCGCACGGCGACGCGGAACTGGAACAAACGCTCCGGGCGCAGCGCAAGGCACTGGAGCAGGTGGCGAAATAAGCGATGAAATAAGCGGTGCCGACCTTCACGAACTCACGCGCTCGATCACGAGACTGACGGTCGGTTCGAAGACGTCCGTGCAGCTCGTGTCATTGTAGTCCACACGGCGTGCAACGAGGACGCGCACGCGGTAGTCACCGAGGCGTGCGGACTCTCCTTGTGTGAGCCGCGCGCGTCGCTCCTCGTGGACGACCTCGAGAACTTTGGGGGTGGTGCGAATTCCACACCCGCCCGGCCTGTGCGCGTCGAAGCCGCCGTCGCGGAACTGCGCACTCC
>PXSB01000038.1 GCA_003023185.1 Halobacteriales archaeon QS_9_67_17
GGTCGGCTCACCCACCGCGATGTCCGCCGTCTCGTCGACGCGGAGTACGTCGTACGGCAGGTCACCCGGCCGTTCCACGTCGCGGTCGATACGTGACGTGTTGACACCCTCGAAGAGGACGAGCGTCGCGTCCTCGCTTGCGACCCGACGGATGCCGTCGCTGTCGTAGTGGTGGTCGTGCGTGACACAGATAACGTCGCCGTCGCCCGGTTCCATCCCGTCGAGCACGCCGTAGCGGCCGGGGTCACAGTAAACGATCACGTCGTCGCCGGCCAGCCGGAGCGTCGCGTAGCCGAGCCAGTGGGCGGTCGTCCCGTCGTGGTGGACCATGCATGGCGTACCGGCGGCTCCGCGAAACAGGTTTCGCCACGGCGAGAGCGGAGCCGACTACAGCAACTCGTCGAACTTCTTATGACCCTCGATGTCGACGCCCTCCTCGGTGATCTCGGCGAGATAGACGCCGTTACCGGAGCCGGTGTCGCGCTCGACGGCCGACTTGATGCCGCGGGCGGCGACGGTCCGCGCCTCCTCGATGGAGAGGTCGTCCGTGTACTGGCCTTCGAGGACACCGTAGGCGAGCTGCATCCCGGAGCCGGTAACGGTGTAGTCGTCGCGCATGACGCCGCCGGCGGGGTCCAGCGAGTAGACGTGGCCCCCCTCGCTGTCGACGCCGCCGAGGATCGGGCTGACGAGGAAGAAGGGCCCGCCGCGCAGGAAGTTACCACACAGCGTCGACAGCGCCCCCATGCTCATGTCCTCGCCGCGGCGCGCTTCATAGAGATTCGCCTCCGCTCGGATCGTCTCGATGAACGACTGTGCACCGCCGACGGAGCCGGCCATCGTCAGCGCGGCCGTTGGATGAACCTGCTCTACCTTCTGAACGTCCTTGTTCGAGACGAACCGGCCGCCCAGCGACGCGCGCATGTCCGTCGCCATGACGACGCCGTCGGGCGTCGTGATCCCGATGGTCGTCGTGCCGGTCTTGTTGACGTTGTCCAGATCGGCCTCGTTCAGGTCGTTTTCGGGCAGTTCGCCGACCTCCGGCTCGTAGGGATCGAACTCGGGGTCGAGATCGAGCGATGGCTCCGGCGGCTCCGGAGCGTCGATGGAGAACTCCTCGTTACGCATTGGCTTATGTTAGCCGCCCCGGCGTATAAACGACACCCTTCCGATCTCGCTCGCCGGAACTGACGCCTCAGTCGACGCGCTCGCCGAGGCCGGATAACACTCGGTCGAACGGCACCGGCACGCCGATTCGGCGCGCAAGCAACGCGGCCGGCATGAGCAGGACACCCAGAACGACCGATAGCTGGTAGAGCGCGAACAGCGCGAACCGCACGGGTCGCATCGTCTCGAAGCGATGGAGGCCACAGCAGTATATAAACCTTCTCGCCGGTTGTGCCGAGCGACAAACGTCGTGTGAGTCGCTGAAATAGTCGATATCGGCTAATCAGGCGATACGCTCGTCCGCGTGCCTGCTCACTCTGGCGACTGACCGGGCCTGCTTCTCGCTTCGGTGCTGGTGTCTGAACACGTAGTCATAACGTATGGAACGCTTCGTCGGAACGTGCGCGACGAGGTCGAACCCGTAGTGTCAAGTTCGCGGCCGCGCTCGGTGTACGTATGAGCGATTACGTGGTCGCGATGGAAGCGGCGTGGCTGGTGCGAGACGTGGAGGAGGTCGACGACGCTATCGGCGTCGCGGTGAGCGAGGCGGGCAAACGGCTCAACCAACAGGAGATGGACTACGTCGAGGTGGGCGTCGGCGCGACCCCGTGTCCCGCCTGCGGCGAACCGTTCGACTCGGTGTTCGTCGCCGCCGACACCGCGCTCGTCGGCCTCCAGCTGGAGATGAAGGTGTTCAACGTCGAGAGCACCCAGCACGCCCAGCGCGTGGCGAAGAAGGAGGTCGGCGGCGCGCTCCGCGATGTCCCCCTGAAGGTCATCGACACGGCCGAGATGGAGGGGACCGACGACGGGTAAATTACCGTTGGTTTTAGGGATAACCACAGATTATTTCTCTCATATGGAGCTACCGACGCCGGCCGACCTCCGAGAGAAGCGGAAGGCGCTGGAGTTGACCCAGAGTGAACTCGCCGAGCGCGCCGACGTGTCACAGCCGCTCATCGCGCGCATCGAAGGCGGCGACGTTGACCCACGGCTCTCGACGCTCCGCCGGATCGTCACCGCGTTGGAGGAAGCCGAAGGGAACGTTCTGAAGGCGCGCGACCTGATGCACGAGGAGGTCGTTCGCGTCTCGCCGGACGACGCCGTACGCGAGGCCGCCCAGTTGATGGACGAGGAGGCGTACTCGCAGCTGCCGGTGCTCGAACACGACCGGCCGGTCGGCAGCATCTCGCAGTCGGGGCTCGTCGGGCTCGCCGAGGAGGAGAGACAGAAGCCGGTTTCCGAGCACATGAGCGAGTCGTTCCCGACCGTCGCCGTCGACGCCAGCATCGACGAGGTCCGGCACCTGCTAGAGTATTACAAGGCGGTGATGGTGACCGAGGGCGGACAGGCGGTCGGCATCATCACCGAGGCGGATGTCGCCTCGCGACTGAGCTAAGGGTCGAACTCCGGGGTTGGGAAGGCCCCCTCGTCGGCCGCAGGATCGTACGCGCTAATCGCCGTCAGGACAAATTCGATGAGTCCGTCCGGCCCCCACCGCCCGGTGTTGATCGAGAGGTCGTAGATCGACTGGTCGGAGAGGTCGATCCCGTAATACGACTCGTAGCGGCTCTCCTCGATCACCTCGCGGACCCGCATCTCCGAGGCCATCTCCTCGCGGTCGCTGGTCCGGTCGATCCGGACCTGCTCGGGCGCGTCGAGCCATATCTTGAGGTCGGCTCGGTTCCCCGCTATCCACGCCGCGAGCCGGGATTCGAGGATGAAGCTCTTGTTCGCCGCGCCCCACTCCTCGGCGATGCTGTGGAGTCGGCGGTCGAGCGCGCGGTCGATCTCCTCGGACTCGCCTGCCGCCGCCACGAGTTCCGTGAGCGTCTCGCCCCGCTCCTCCGCGATCTCGCGAAACACCTCGCCGCCGGAGACGTAGCCACAGTCGAGCGCGTCGGCAAGCCCCTCACAGAGCGTCGTGACGCCCGCGCCCGGGGCTCCCGATACGGTGACGAAGAGATTCCGCTCGCTCGCCGAGGCCTCCTCTCGGTTCGCCATGTGCGTGGTGTGCGCTCGTCTCTGTAATAAACGGGTTGAAACACAACCGTTCCCACCGGGACATCGGCGGCTCCCCGGTCAGCCGGTCGTCACAGCGATAGCCCGCGGATCTCGACGGCGTCGCCCTCCCGAATCCGACCGATGACGCGGCCGTCGGTCGCGCTCGCGACCCGCTCGGCGTCGGCCTCGGGGAGCGCGGCGACGAAGCCGGTGCCCATGTTGAACGTCCGGTGCATCTCCGCGGCGGCGACGTTCCCCCGCTCGCGGACGAACTCGAAGACGGGCTGTGGGTCGTACGGGTCGGTTATCTCGTAGGCGAACTCGCCCATCCGCGAGAGATTCGTCCAGCCGCCGCCGGTAACGTGGGCACAGGCGTGGGTGTCGGCGTCGTGGAGCGCGGGCAACAGGTTCGCGTAGAGACGCGTCGGCTCCAGCAGTGCCTCGCCCACGGTGTCGTAGCCGTCGCCCGGGAACGGGTCGGTGTAGGAGCCGCTGTCCCGGGTCGCCGCCTCGCGGGCGAGCGTGAGACCATTTGAGTGGATGCCCGATGACGCCCAGCCGACGAGCGCGTCCCCGACGGCCGCCTCGCCGGGGAACACCTCGTCGTCGGTCGCGAGGCCCGCGCAGGTGCCCGCCAGATCGAGGCCCTTCACCACCTCGGGCATCACGGCCGTCTCGCCGCCGACGAGTGCCATGCCCACCTCCGCCGCGCCGCGCTGGAGTCCCTCGCCCACCTGCTCGGCGAACGCCTCGTCCGGTTCGTCGACGGCAAGATAATCGACGAACGCGACGGGGCTGACCCCGGCGGCCACGAGGTCGTTGACGTTCATCGCGATGCAGTCGATGCCGACGGTGGAGTAGTCGCCGAGCGCCTTGGCCACCAGTAGTTTCGTCCCCACGCCGTCCGTCGCGAGCGCGAGATACCGGTCGCCAACCTCGATCATCCCCGCGTAGTCACCCTCGAAGTCGCCGACTGCGCCGACGAGCGCCGCCGTCGCCGCCTCGCTCGCCTCGATGTCCACGCCGGCCGCCGCGTACGTCAGCTCCTCCCCGCTGTCCTCGCTCATGCAGATTCGACGGTGCGACGGGCGCAAAGCGGTTGCGGTCCGCGGTCCCTGTCGACTCAAAATGGGAAGCCGACGAACAGGTACGCGAGGATACCGATGCCGACACAAATGACGAATGAGGCGACGAAGACGGGCGTGCTCCACTCGCGGACGGTCGCACCGTCGAGCGGGCCGAAGGGGAGCATGTTGAAGCCGGCGAGCACCGCGTTGATCGTGACGCCGAGCGCGCCCGCCTGTCCGACCGTCCCACCGACGAGCCACAGCGGGACGAACGCGAACGTGAGCATGACGTTCACCGCGGGGCCGGCCAGCGCGATCAGCCCGTGTTCGCGCGGCGTAATGTGACCGCGATGGTGGACGGCCCCCGGCGCGGCGAAGATGAAGCCGGCGAGGCCACCGAGCACCGCCAGCCCGAGCATGCCGTAGTCGGCGCGGAACGCCGCGACCTGTCCGAACCGGACGGCGATGATCTTGTGTGCGAGTTCGTGGAGGAGGAAGCCGACGCCGACGGTGAGCAGGGAGGCGACGAACACGCGCCCGAGATAGCCGACCGGCACGGTCGTCGGGTCCGGCAGCACGGAAAAGCGGCTCGTCCGCACGATGAAGAAGGTGAACGCGAGCGATAACAGTCCCCACGCGGCCGCGATGTCGCGCAGTTCCTTCAGGCCGAACCGGACGTTCATACCGTTCCCACCAATCCGACGAGCAGGTCGATGCTGTTGCGCGCTCCCGCGAGCATGAGCCGTGCGATGTCGTCCGGCCCGCCCACCTGTTCGGCGAACAGGTAGGGGATGAGGACGGTTGCGAAGAGGATACTGCCGACGAAGGAGCCGATGTTCGTGAGCGCCACGACGGCGATGAGCCGGAACAGCGGCACCGCCTTCAGGTCGGCGAGCAGTTCACGGACCGGTCGCTCCTCATCCGAGACGATCTCGTTGAGCGTCGAGATGTCGGCGACGTTCACGTTGACGTAGCGGAGTTCGACGTAGCCGGCGAACCAGCCGGGCGCGAGCAGTGGGTTGACAGAGGTGAGCCACGCCACCGCGCCGCCGACGCTCGCCGACTGCCAGTGTGCGCCCGCGACCTTTGCGAGCGCCGCCGAGAAGACCGCGTTAACAAGGAACCACGCGCCGAACAGCCGGGCGAGCAGGCCGCCCGAGGCACCGTCTACCCCGGTCACCGTCGCCACGACCAGCAGGCCGAAGAAGACGACGAAGCCGAGCGTGAACAGGTAGCCGAACAGCTTGTACGCCGAGAAACCGGACTCCTGTGTCCCCGTGAGCGTGTCCGGGTCGGAGAGCGTCTCGGGCGCGTCGAGATACCGCTCGATCCCCTCGCGGTGGCCCGCGCCGACGACCGCGACGACACTCTTCCCCGCCTCGCGGAGCGCGACGAGCTGGTGGGCGATGTAGGCGTCCCGCTCGTCGATGAGCGCCTCCGCGCCCCCTCCTCCATCATCGCCGTCACCACGTCCGCGTCCGTCAGCTCCGAGAGGTCGAGTTCGTCGTACTCCTCGTCGGGCGCGGTGAGACGAAACGCCGCGGTGAGTCCGAGGCCGACGACGAGTGCGATCACCGACGTGACGAGCAGGAAGTCGGCGACCGCGACGACTGCACCCGGCAGGGCGACGGCCGGCACGACCACCGGGCCGAACAGCGCGACGGTCGGGATGGCAAGCATAACACCGAGAAACGCCCCGACGCCGAAGCCGACGGCGACCGGGTCGCCGGCACCGAGCGCGAGCGAGCCGACGAGCTTGATCTTTTCGAGCGTCGAGAGCCGCGCCCAGAACCGCTGGATCGTCACCTGAATGTCGCGGTCGACGAGCGCCACGTCGACGCCCACCTCCTCGGCGGTTTCGACAGCCGCGAGCATGTCGGCACCGGGCGTGATGTCGAACCGCTCGCCCATCCGCGCCTGCACGTACGAGAGCATCCAGTAGGCCAGAAACTGAAAGACGGTGTTCCCACGCAGCAGGTCGGCGGCGTCGAGATCGTCGGGCGTCTCCCCCTTGAGCTGGCGGTAGCGCCCGTCGTCGAGTTCGACGGCGACCACGTCGGGCCGCTCGGCTTCGATTGCGGTCTCGACCTCGTTGACGCTGTCGGCGGAGACGTGGGCGGTGCCGACAACGCGCACATCGCCGGCCGGCTCCGAGGCCTGTCCACTCATCACCTACACCTTCACGGCCGACCGTTTGTAGCTGTCGGGCTGACCGCACACCCGCCGGCGTCGGTCGTGCGGCTGCTCGTACGACACACACCCGGTCGCTTTACTCCCCCCGCGTGTTACCGACCGCCGTGACCCTCGACGTTCCCGCGCCCGACCCGCCCGAACTGGCCGTCGGCCGCGACGCGGCGGAGTACGACGACACCGACCCCGGCAGCGACGACTACCGCCGCGAGGAGATTCAGACGTTCCTCCACGAGGGCGCGTGGACGGAAGCCTTCGACGAGTGGGCCGCGACGGCCGACCTCGACGCGGACGACTGGCAGGTGGTCACGGAGTTGGGACTCACGGCCGGGTTCGACTTCTTCTGGGACGACTTCGCCGACCGCGTCGGCTATCACGCCCCCGGTATCCCCGAGGACTGGAAGGAACGTGACCTCCACCCGGCACTGAACTCATGGAACAGAGTCTCGGCGATCAACGCCGGCCTGACCGAGTTCGGGCAAACCGTCTGTGACGTGCTGAAGGCGGAGTACATCGACTGGGAGTCGGAGTTCGACGCACCCGACGACCTGCCGGAGTTTTAGTTCCGCGGGACGGAGATGTTCCGTACTACACCGGAACAGTCCGGGCAGGCGGCACACTCGTCACTCTCGATGCGCGTTCCGCACTCTGCACACTCATAGGTCGCGACGTGAACGCTTGACGGGTCGTGTTGCATGTGAATGGTTACCTCGTCAGCACGCTAAAATCCTTCCCTAATGTTGTATCATTCTCATTTGGCTGCTAGTACGTAGATAAAGAGACGCGACTTCGGTGACCGTACGGTCAGTTTTGCCCTTGGCGATCCGGCACGCGCGCCGTGATCGTGAAGGTGTCGCGGCGTTCGGTACTCGCCGGGACGGTAAAGTCGGCGTCGGCGAGCAGTCCTGTGGCGTCGGCGGCGTCGTACCGCTCGTCCGTGGGCGGTCCACCCTCGCCCGTGCCGGCCGCCGACCAGTCAACGAGCACCAGTCGCGCGCCGGGCGCGAGCACTCGCCGGCACTCGGCCAGCGCGTCCGGGCTCGCGAACTCGTGGAACGTGAAGGTGGAGACGGCACCGTCGAGCGCGTCGGCGGCGAACGGCAACCCCGTGATGTCGGCGGTGACCAGCCCGACGTTCGCCGGGACGCCCGCCTCGCGGTAATGGTCGTGCATCGCGGGCTGTACGTCCACGGCGTAGACGTGACCGACGCCCGCCGCGAGCGGACTCGTGTAGAGTCCGGTTCCGCTCCCGAGGTCCGCTATCGTCGCGGTCTCGTCGACCGCGAGCGCTCCGAACAGCTCCTCGACCGAGCAGTGTTCGAACCGTGTCGGATCGTCCAGCCTCGCGGCCCGGTCGGCGTCGAACGTGTGAAAGCCCATACCTCCGTCTCGTGCCGGTGGCTCTTATTCACGGCGGGGACAACGCGTTTCCGTTTAGCGTACAAAGATCATGTATGTCAGTGTCGCTGGAGGTGCGTGAGGCGGAGCCGGCCGACGCACAGGCAATCGAGGCCGTCGCGGCGGCCGCGTGGGAGTACGACTACCCCGAACTGCTCAGCCGCGAACATCCGGGGCAGGCCGCACACGATTGGTACGATCCCGAGCGAATCCGTCGGGATGCCACGGACCCGACGCACGCCCTCTTGCTCGCAGAGGAGGGTGGCCGTGTCCTCGGCTTCGTCCACGCGTTCGGGCTCACGGAAGAGGACGCCGCAACCGACGAGAGCGGTGACATCCTCCGCGTGTACGTGCGCCCGGACGCTCGCGATCGCGGCGTCGGTCGGTCGCTCGTCGACGCCGCCCGCGACAAACTCCACGAGCGGGGGTACGACACCGTCAACGCGATGGCGCTGGCCGCCAACGACGCCGCGTGGGAGTTCTACGAGTCCTGCGGCTTCGAGCCGACCGACGACCGCGAGGAGACGACCATCGACGTTTTGAGGCGAGCGTCGCCGTCTCCAGCTCCTCTTCGAGCGCGTCCCGCGAAGCGCCGGGGTCGAGGTCGATCTGGCGCCGACAGGCGTACAGCGTGAACCAGTGTTCGTACGGTTCGCCCGGCGGCGGACACGCCGGCAGGTAGCCGAGATCGCCCCGCGCGTTCCGGCCCTGTGGCGCGCCGTCCAGCGCGACCACCCGTTCCGTCGACGACACGCCTGCGGATACCGTCTCCGTCTCCGGCGGGATGTTCCACATCGTCCACAGCGTCGTCTGCGAGGCGACCTGATACGGGAAGGTGAACGTCAACGCGAGCGACTCCGTTGGCTCCGGCACGGCGTCGATACTGACGCGGGGCGAGACGCCCTCACCGTCACACGTCGCCCGAGTCGGCACCGCGCCGTCCTCGAACGCGGGCACGGAGTAGCGAAACGCCGCGGGCGTCGCCGTCCCCGTCTGGTCGGCACACCCGGCGAGGCCGCCAGCGAGTGCCGCCCCGAGACTCGCCACGACGCGTCGTCGTCTGACCATCGATCCCAGTTATGCGGAGGGGCGGTTTAGGTGCCGTGACACAGGATTGAAGCGCCGCCGCACCGAGGACGACGTGTGAGCACGAGTATCGACCCGCCGACGGAACGGACGTGCGAACGGTGTGGCCGAGAGGACCGCTGGGACGACGAAGCCGAGACGTGGGTCGTCGAGAGCGAGCAGGGGTCAGCCACCTGCATCCACGAGTGGGACATCAACGGCGAGTACAACCCCGTGCAGAGCGACGAGGAGTCCTGAGCGTTTTAGTTTCACTTTCACCACGCGCTAGGCTGAGTTTAAGAACGGTTTCGGTTCTATTCGTTCGTATGAGCATCAGCATCGACACGGTCCGGACGGATGAGGAGTCGGAGGAACTGGAAGAGTCACGGGAGTCGGGGCTCCCGCCGGCGGCGTGGATCACCGCCGACGACGCGCTCGACGTTTCGGAACTCACGTTCGACCGCGTGGCGGCCTACGCCCGACAGGCAGACCGCGACGTGTATCTGGAACGCAAGGGCGGTCGGACGCGCTTGGTCGCGGCCCATAGTAAAAATTGAAAGCAGTGACACACTCGATAGGCACACCGTGTGCCCGTCGATGTGCGGATAGTTTCAGTTTCTACTGATCCTTCTGTGACACCGAGACGACGGGTTGGTCGGCGTCCATCAACAGCGTCTGCGTCTTGGAGCCGAACAGCGCCTTCCCGACCGCGGAGCGACCGCGGCCGTCGATGGCGAGATACGTCACGTCGAGTTCCTCGGCCACGGCGATGATCGTCTCCGCCACCGGGCCGACCTCACCCCGAAAGTCGATGTCGCCGACGCCGCCGAGTGTGCCCCGCGTGACCCGGCGAGCGACGTTGCGCGCCGTCTCCTCGGCATTTTCGAGGAAGTAGTCGGGGGTCGCGTTCTGCCGGTCGGCGAAGTCCTCGTTGCTCATCACGTGCAGGACGACGAGTCGCTCGTCGTAGGCACCCGCGAGGTCGAACCCCGTGCTCACGACCCGGTCTTCCTCGTAATCGCCGTTCACGGCGGCAAGTACGGTCATACCCGACCCGTCTCAGCCACGCCGCTTAAACGATTCGTGACATATCTCGGTAGTGTTCAGATAAACGATACGTCGCCCGACTGTGTAACTGTACCGGGTGGGACTGAAAGGGGCCGGTCGGTACGGGAAGCACGGCGACGTAAGCCGCGAGGCGACCCCGTCGCCTCGGCCCGCTCGCGCGGTGCACTACACCCTGTTGCTGGCTCATCCGACTGAATTGCTCTTATATCAATATTACTGGTGCGGGCTGAGTAAACCTTCTTTACACGCCCCACCGTACGGTGGATCATGTTCGACGAGGAGGAACTCGCGGCCATCCGAGAGACCCGCGAGGAGTGGGAGACGGAGACGCTCGCAGAGTATCTCGAATACGGCGAGCGGAGCGACCGGTTCGCCACCGTGTCGAACCACGAGGTCGACCGGCTGTACACGCCGGAAGACATCGCTGACCTCGATTACGACGAGGATCTGGGGTTCCCCGGCGAGGAGCCGTACACCCGCGGCGCGTATCCGACGATGTACCGCGGCCGGACGTGGACGATGCGGCAGTTCGCCGGCTTCGGCACCGCCGAGGAGACGAACGAGCGGTTCCACTATCTCATCGACGAGGGACAAACCGGCCTCTCCGTGGCGTTCGACATGCCGTCGCTGATGGGCCTCGACTCCGACCACCCGATGGCCGACGGCGAGGTCGGCAAGGAGGGCGTCGCCGTCGACACGCTCGCGGACATGGAGATCCTGTTCGACGGCATCGACATCGGCGAGGTGTCTACCTCCTTCACCATCAACCCGAGCGCGGCGGTCATCTACGCGATGTACGTCGCGCTCGCGGACAAGCAGGGCGTCGACCGCGAGCAGGTGCGCGGCACCCTCCAGAACGACATGCTCAAGGAGTTCATCGCGCAGAAGGAGTGGGTCATCCCGCCGGGGCCGAGCCTCGACGTGGTGACGGACACCATCGAGTACGCGGTGACGGAGACGCCGAAGTTCCACCCCGTCTCCGTCTCCGGCTACCACATCCGGGAGGCCGGCTCGACCGCCGCACAGGAGGCCGCCTTCACGCTCGCCGACGGACTGGCCTACGTCGAGGACACGATGGACCGCGGTCTCGACGTGGACGAGTTCGCGCCCCTACTCTCCTTCTTCTTCAACTCCCACAACTCCATCTTCGAGGAGGTGGCGAAGTTCCGCGCCAGCCGCCGGGTGTGGGCGCGGATCATGGACGAGTGGTACGACGCCGAGGCTCCCGAGTCGAAGCGGCTGAAGTTCCACACCCAGACCGCGGGCCAGTCGCTCACCGCCCAACAGCCGCTCACCAACGTCGTCCGGACGACGGTGCAGGCGATGGCCGCCGTCCTCGGCGGCACCCAGTCGCTCCACACCAACAGCTACGACGAGGCGCTGGCGCTCCCGAGCGAGCAGGCCGTCCGGGTCGCGCTCCGCACCCAGCAGATACTCGCCGAGGAGTCCGGCGTCGGCGACATCGTCGACCCGCTCGGCGGCTCCTACGCAATCGAGACGCTCACCGACGAGATGGAAGCCGAGATCATGGGATACATCGAGGAGATCCGCGAACTGGGCGACGGCTCCGTCCGCGACGGCGTGCTCGACGGGCTGGATTCAGGCTACTTCCACCGCGAGATACAGGAGGCCAGCTACGAGTACCAGAAGCGCGTCGACGCCGGCGAGGAGACCGTCGTCGGCGTCAACGCCTACGAGACGGACGAGGATCCGGACCTCGATACCCTCCACGTCGACGAGAGCGTACAGGACACCCAACTCGACCGACTGGAGCGGGTCAAGGACGAGCGCGACGACGACGCCGTGACGAAGACGCTCGCCGCGCTCGATGAGGCCATCGAGAACGACGAAAACGTGATGCCGTACATCGTCGACGCGGTCAAGGCGTACGCGACGATGGGCGAGATCATGGAGACGTTCGAGGAACAGTACGGCCAGTACTCCGAGCGTATTGGGTTGGCGTAGCGACTCAAATAACCAGTTGCGCCAACACCAACACGGTGACTGCGGCACCCAAGACGACGAACAGCGCGTTTTCGAGCGAGATGTCGCCGGGCGTGAGCGGCTCTCGCTCCTGAACCTCGATGAACGACTCCCCTTCCGTC
Source organism: Halobacteriales archaeon QS_9_67_17 (assembly GCA_003023185.1). Taxonomy (GTDB): domain Archaea; phylum Halobacteriota; class Halobacteria; order Halobacteriales; family Haloarculaceae; genus Halosegnis. The sequence continues at coordinate 12,065 of PXSB01000038.1, forward strand.
GCCACGTCGAGTGCCCCCTTCTCGTCGTCCGAGTCTTCGATATCGACGCCGGGCGGGTCGTTCCACTCGCGGTCGTCGCCGGATTGCGTATCGCTCATAGTCGTGTTATCGGCGTCCAAAAGAAAAGCCCCGCGGCCACCCTACCAATAGTGTTCAGAGAAGCCCGGATGGACCGCCACAGCCAATGTGAATAGCTTGGAAGCCCCCACCGGCTCGACATCTGCTCGCGGCCGGCGGCCGCTCGCACGGCCCGTGGAGCTTCGCTCCACGCTGCTCAGGCCTCGCTGCGGTCCTCGGCCGTTGGCCTGCGGTCTCCTCGCGCGGCGGTGCCGCGCGAGCGGCCCGAGGGACCGGCGGTCCCTCGCTGCTTACGTCCCGCGCATCGGCCCCTTCCAGTCCCACCCGACCGCATATGCTCGGGTAGGCATCGCTTATCTGAATGCTGCCAGTTACCGGACCTTCGTGCCCGGACCGGCGTCGTCGTGTGTGGTGAGCAGGTCGGCCTGTTCGCCGGCCGCGAGCACCATCCCGTTCGACTCGACGCCGAACAGCTCCGTCTTTTCGAGGTTGGCGACGACGACGACCCGCGAGCCGGGGAGCGCATCGAGGTCGTGCAACTGCTTGATGCCGGCCACGATCTGACGCGTCTCGTGGCCGATGTCGACCTCCAGGCGCGCGAGGTCGTCGGCCCCCTCGATACCTTCCGCCGTCTGGACTTCGCCAACGCGGAGGTCGAGGTCTTGGAACTCGTCGAAGCTGATCCGCTCGTCCGCGAGGGGTTCGAGATCGGTCACGGCCGACTTCTCGTCTGCCTCGCTTTCATGTGTGTCGGTCGCGGCCTCGACTCGCGCTTCGAGTTGCGCGGTCAGCTCCTTGACGGTCTCGTCTTCGATCTCGTCGAACAGTTCCGTCGGCTCGTCGAAGGTCGCAGGTGGCGCGGCAAGCGCGTCGTCGAGCGTCGTCGCGTGGACGGAGCCGTCTTCGCCGAGTTGGTCCCACAGCCGCTCGGCCTTGCCCGGGAGGACGGGCTGCATCAGGACGGCACACGCCTTGGCGAGTTGGACGCAGTCGCGGATGACCTGTGCGGCCCGCTCGGGGTCGTCGTCTGTGAGCTTCCACGGCTCGTTACGCTGGATGTACTCATTGCCGAACCGGGCGAGGTCGACCGGCGCTTCGCCGAGCCCGCGGACGGAGTAGTCGTTGACCGCGGCGCGAACCGCGTCGGTCGCCTCGGCTATCTCCCCGCGCACCTCGTCGCTCACGTCGGCGTCCGGCGTCCCGTCGAAGTTGCGGTGAGCGAACAGCAGCGAGCGGTAGAGGAAGTTGCCGAGAACGCCCACGAGGTCGCTGTTCGTCCGCTCCTGTAGCGTCTCCCACGAGAAGTTCACGTCGGCGGTGAACTCCGAGCCGGTGATGATCTGATAGCGGAACAGGTCGGGGTGGAAGCCGGCGTCGAGATAATCGTCGGCCCACACCGCCCGGTTCCGACTCGTCGAGAAGGCGTCGCCGGCAAGGTTGACGAAGCCGCAGGCCATCACCGCGCGCGGCTCGTTGTAGCCGGCTCCCCGGAGCATCGCGGGCCAGAACACGGTGTGGTGTTGGATGATGTCCTGTCCGACGACGTGGACGATATCGCCGCCCTCGGGGGCGGCGTCCGACCCCTGACTGGCGGCGTCAGCGCGGTCCTTCCAGACGGCTTCCCAGTCGTAGCCGTCGGTGCGCTCCGCGTACTGTTTGGTGGACGCGACGTACTCGACGGGGGCGTCGACCCACACGTAGAGGACCAGTTCGTCCTCGTCCTCGCCGGGGTAGTCGATGCCCCAGTCCATGTCGCGGGTGATACACCAGTCCTGCAGTTCGCCTTCCACCCACTCGCGGGGCTGGTTCTTCGCGTTGTCCGTCCCCTCCAGTCGGTCGAGGAAGTTCGAGGTCCGTCCCCTCCAGTCGGTCGAGGAAGTTCGAGAGATACGCCTGAAACTCGGAGACGCGAAAGAACTTGTGTGTCCGCTCTCGGTACTCCGCGTCGTTGCCGGAGATGGTCGAGACTGGGGCCTCAACCTCGCCGGGTTCGAGGTGGCGACCGCATCCCTCGTCACACTCGTCGCCGCGGGCGCGCTCGCCACAGTAGGGGCAGGTGCCCTCGACGAAGCGGTCGGGAAGCGGCTGTTCGTTCTTGGGGTCCCACGCGACCTTGATCTCCTTCTCGTACACGTGGCCGCCGTCATCGAGCGCCCGGACGATGTCGCGGGTGAGCTCCGTGTTCGTCGCGTCGTCCGTGTGGCCGTAGTTGTCGAAGTCGACGTTGAACCGCGGGAACGCCTCCTCGTACTGCTCGTGGTAGTCGGCGGCGTACTCGCCGGGCGAGACGCCCGCCTCCGCCGCGTTGACCGCGACGGGCGTCCCGTGCATGTCCGTCCCGCAGACGAACGCCGTCTCCTGACCGAGCAGGCGGAGTGCCCGCGCGAACGCGTCGCCGCTCACCAGGCTCCGCATGTGGCCGACGTGGAGGTCGCCGTTCGCGTACGGCAACCCACAGGTCACCACCGCCGGCTCGTCGGTCGGGAACTCGTCGTGTGTCATACGCCTCTCTCCTTGTCGCGGGGCCTAAACCCCGCTGATTCTGCTAGCATGA
>PXSB01000039.1 GCA_003023185.1 Halobacteriales archaeon QS_9_67_17
TGGAGCGCGTGCATGTTCATCTCGTCGCCGTCGAAGTCGGCGTTGTACGGCGGACAGACGACGGTGTTCAGCCGGAACGTCTTGTACGGCATCACGACCACCTCGTGGGCCATGATCGACATCCGGTGGAGCGACGGCTGCCGGTTGAAGATGACCACGTCGCCGTCGATGAGGTGTCGGGACACCTCCCAGCCGGGGTCGACTTTCTCCGCGAGCTCCTCGCAGTTCTTCTCCGTCACCTTCAGCCGCCGGCCGTCCGGCCGACGCACGTAGTTCGCGCCCGGATGGTGTTCGGGGCCGTTAGCGACGTAGCGGCGCGCGTCGTCGAGATTCCGCTCGTTGACGTTCATCGTCTGGGTCATCTCGCTGGCGACCCGATTCGGGACTCCCACCTCGTTCAGCGAGAGGGTGGGGTCCGGACTGATGACCGTCCGCGCGGAGAAGTTGACGCGCTTGCCGGATAGCGAGCCGCGGAAGCGACCCTCTTTCCCCTTCAGCCGCTGGCTGAGCGTCTTCAGCGGGCGGCCGGAGCGGTGTCGCGCCGGCGGCGTCCCGCTGATCTCGTTGTCCATGAACGTCGTGACGTGGTACTGGAGCAGCTCCCACAGGTCCTCGATGATGAGCTGGGGCGCGCCCGCCTCACGATTTTCCATGAACCGCTGATTGATGCGGATGATGTCCACCAGCTTGTGGGTGAGGTCGTCCTCGGAGCGCTGGCCGTTGTCCAGCGTGATGGAGGGACGCGCCGTCACCGGCGGCACCGGCAGGACGGTGAGGATGATCCACTCCGGGCGCGACTTCTGGGAGTCGACGCCCAGCACCTCGATGTCCTCGTCCGGGATGTCCTCGAACCAGTCGCGGATGTCCGAGGGCATCAGCTTGTTCATGTCCTCTTCGGTGAGGTCCACGTCGAGCGCCGTCTCCAGCGCCTGTCGGTCCGACTTCGTCGGCCGGAACTCACCGGAGAGGATCTCGTTGATGCGGGAGAGGTCGATGCCGGTCTCCTCGGCGAGGTCGGTCGGGGCCATCGGCTCGCGCTCGACATCCTCGTCCTCGCCCTCGACCGGACGACCCTCCATCGCCGCGGCGATGGTCTCGGAGTACTCCGCCGCGAGCACCTCCTGCACCTCGTAGTAGGTCGTCGGCTTCTCGTGTTGGATGTCGTACTGCTTCTCGCCGCAGTACGGACACTGGGAGGCCTTGCGCGCCTTCCGGATGGCGGCTTTCGTCACGTCGCCCAGATCCTCGCCCAGACTGCGAGTGGTGTCGAGTCGGTCGCGGAACTCCGCCTTCTCGTCGTCGGTGAGACAGAGCCGCGAGCACTCGCGACACGTCCCCCGGAGGAGCCGGCGGATGAGCTTCGCGAAGCCGACGTGGATGACCGGCGCGGCTAGCTCGATGTGACCGAAGTGACCGTTACACGACCCGGAGTGTTTGCCACAGGTCTTACATTCGAGGCCGGGGTCGATGACGCCCAAGCGGGGGTCCATCAGCCCCATGTCGATGGGGAAGCCGTCGTCGTCGTACGTGTCGGCCGTGATGACCTTCGTGGCCGACATCTCTCGGTACTCCTCGGGGTCCATCAGCCCGAAGCTGAGCGACCCGATCCGTTTGGGTGCTTGTCCCTGACTCATGTTAGACTGCGTCCGTCAGTTCGATGCGCGGGGCGATACCCAGCGCCTTCATCTCGTCCAAGAGGAGCTTGAACGCGTAGCTCATCTCTACCTCGTGGACGTCCGTCTCCTCCTCGCAGTTCGGGCAGTAGACGTGTCGCTGCTCCACGTTCTCGACGCCGGTCATCCCGCAGTTCCCACAGACGTGAATGAACTCGCGGTCGGATTCGTCGAGCAGCCGCTCTTTCAGGGCCATGGCCGCCCCGTGCCCGATGAGCACGTCACGCTCCATCTCCCCGACGCGGAGACCCCCTTCGCGGGCGCGCCCCTCCGTGGGCTGGCGCGTGAGCACCTGTACCGGCCCACGCGAGCGGGCGTGAATCTTGTTCGACACCATGTGGTACAGCTTCTGGTAGAAGATGACGCCGACGAAGATGTCCGCCTCGATCTGCTCGCCGGTCACGCCGGAGTACATCACCTCCTTTCCGTTCGACTTGAAGCCGTTGTCCACGAGCGTCTCGCGCAGGTCGTCCTCGTCCTCGCCGGTGAAGGCCGTGCCGTCGACGCGGCGACCCTCCAGCGAGCCGACCTTGCCGCCCAGCATCTCCAGAATGTGGCCGACGGTCATCCGCGACGGGAGCGCGTGCGGATTGATGATGAGGTCCGGCACGACGCCGTCCTGCGTGAACGGCATGTCCTCCTGCGGGGCGATGTGGCCGACAACGCCCTTCTGGCCGTGCCGGGAGGCGAACTTGTCACCGAGTTCGGGGATGCGCTCGTCCCGCACTGACACCTTCGAGAGCTTCGAGCCGTCCTCGCCCTCCATCAGCGTCACCGTGTCGACGACGCCGGATTCGCCCGAGCGCATGGTCACGCTCGTCTCCCGGCGCTTCTGGGGCGAAAGTCCACCCATGTCGTCCGGCTCTTCGAGGAACCGGGGCGGCGAGGTCTTGCCGAGCAGCACGTCGTTCTCGCCGACGCGCGTCTCTGGATTGACGAGGCCGTCCTCGTCGAGGTGGGTGTACGCGTCCTCGCCGCGCGCGCCGCGCACGTCGTCGTCCGGAATCTCGAAGCGGTCCTCCTGTCCACCGGGGTAGCGCCGCTCCTCTCCCTCGTAGGTGCGGAAGAAGTGCGAGCGGGCGAGCGCCCGGTCGACCGAGCCGCCGTTGAGCACGAGCGCGTCCTCGATGTTGAACCCCTCGTAGCTCATGACGGCGACGACGAAGTTCTGTGCGGCGGGCCGGTCGTCGTAGCCGATCTGCTCGGTCGTCTGCGTCTTGACGAGCGACAACTGTGGGTAGTGGAGTAGATGCTGGCGGGTGTCCGGCCGGATGCGGTAGTTGGCCGACGGCAGCCCGAGCGACTGCTTGATCATCCCCGAGCCCATCGTGATCCGGGGGGAGGCGTTGTGCTCGGGGTAAGGAATCATCCCGGCACCGATGCCGAAGATGAGCTGCGGGTCCACCTCCATGTGGGTGTGGTCCGGGGTGAGTTCGTCGCCCTCGACGGCCACGAGCACGTCCTCCTCTTCTTCGGCGTCGATGTACTCGACGTAGCCGCGGTCGACGAGGTCGTCGAACGTCAACTCGCCTCCCTCGACGGCCTCCAGTTCCTCGTCGGAGACGAGCGGCTCGCCGTCGCCGTCGATGACGAACAGCGGCCGGCGCGCCCGCCCAGCGTCCGCGTTGATGATGATCTCGTCCGTCTCCTCCTTGACGGAGACGTTGACCATCTCCGAGACCTCGCCGCGACGGCGGGCCTCGCGGACGTTGTTCGCAAGCTCGTGCGGCTGTGGGTGGGTCCCGATGAGCGACCCGTTGACGTACACCTTGGATTCTCGTTGGCTACTCATGTTAGTCGTCCCCTCGTGCCTCCACGGTCTCGATGCCGGGAATGCCGTTGACGCCCATCGAGGCGAGTTCCCGCTTCAGTTCGCCTTCGTCCTCGACGTTCTGTGACAGCTCCATCGCCTGCGCGAAGTTCTTCACCAGCCCACAGTTCGGCCCTTCCGGCGTCTCGGAGGGACAGATGCGACCCCACTGGGTTGCATGTAGGTCACGCGCCTCGAAGTGTGGCTGTGACCGCGACAGCGGCGAGCGGAGCCGGCGCAGGTGGCTCAACACGCCCATGTAGTCCGTCCGGTCCACGAGCTGTGAGACGCCCGAGCGGCCACCCACCCAGTTGCCCGTCGCGATTGGGTGTTCGAGGCGTTCGGTCAGCACGTCCGACCGGACCACGGTCGAGACGGACAGCTGTCGGTTGCGCATGTTCGCCCGTTCCAGCTGGTACTTCACGTCGCGTGCCAGCTTGTTGAGTGCCGTCCGGAACAGGTCCTTCATCAGGTCGCCGCTCACCTTCAGCCGCTTGTTCGCGTAGTGGTCCTTGTCGTCGGCCTCGCGGCGGCCGAGCGCGAGTTCGAAACACGCCTCCGCCATCCGGCAGAGGTAGACGGCCTTGTTCGTCCGCACCTCCTCGTCCTCGACGCCCTCCTCGTGGAGATGCGGCAGCAGGTAGCGGTCGATGACGTAGTTGGCCCGCTTCAGCTGGTAGTTCTTCCCCTGTCCGGAGGCGACCCGCTTGCCCAGCGTCTCGATGGCCTCGTTGGTCGACTCCACCTCCGCGGCCTCCAGATTCTCGAGCATGAACTTCACGACCTCGGGATCGTCGCTCACGCGGTGGACGATTTCCTCGTCGGATTCCAGTCCGAGCGCGCGCACGAGCGTCACGAAGTTGATCGAGCCGGAGACGGAGGGGAACGACACCTCAAGCAGTCCCTCCCGGTTGCGCTCACACAGCACGAGCGCCCGGTAGCCCCGGCGCTGTGAGAACGTCTTGGCGACCTGAATCTCGTCGCCGTACTTCGTGTCGTACTCGGCGAGGATCTTGTTGGGCGCGAGGTCCTCGCTGGTCATCAGCACCCGCTCGGAGCCGTTGACGATGAAGTAGCCGCCGGGATCGGCGGGGTCTTCGCCGATCTCAATCAGCTCTTCTTCGGTGAAGTCGGCGATGTTACACTTGTTGGAGCCGACCATCACCGGCATGCGGCCGATCTTCGTCTCGGCGGAGTCGACTACCTGTTCCGGCTCCTCGTCGCCGCCCCGCACGATGTCCATCTCCATGAACACCGGCGCGGAGTAGGTAATGTTGCGGAGGCGGGCCTCCTGCGGGTAGAGCAGCTCCTCGGAGCCGTCCGCCTCGCGGACGCGAGGCGTCTCGACCCGAACGTCGCCCAGATCGACACGGACCGGCTCTTGGCCCTCCTTGTCGCCGATGTCCGTGTCGATGCTCTCCTTCTCGTCGACGACGCGCTGCATCCCCCGGTCGAGGAACGCGTTGAACGAGCGGAAGTGGTGTTCGGCGAGGCGATCACGGGAGAAGTACTCCCGAGAGACGGCGCGGCGTTTCTGTCGGTCCATTTATTCGATCACCAGTCGGTATACAACGGCACGGTCGGTCGTTCGCGAATCGCGCACCACCTCGACGACATCACCCATCTCGGCGTCATCGGGGAGTGCGGCGTCGGTGCGTTTGATCTTGGGCAGGTCTGTACGGTCGATGTCGTACTCCGCGAGCACGTCGTCGATCTCCGATTCTGAGACGACGGTGTGCTCGGGCACGAGGTCGTGTTGGCTTACGTCTACCATGTGATTGGGGCTGGCTGAGAGAACCTCCTAAAGATACTACAGTATCGTAACTTCCAGCAACGCAAAACGTTTTCGGAACGGGGGCGACGGCCGCCGCTCATCAACCACCCGCCGTCACATCTCACGGTTGGATGGGTCACTACAAGACTCTTGTGCCCACGACACGCCTCCACACACCGCGGCATCGACGGTTGGAAAGCCTTATCTACACCACCGGACTACACGATAATGCGTTCGCCCGGGTGGTGTAGTGGCCCATCATACGACCCTGTCACGGTCGTGACGCGGGTTCAAATCCCGCCTCGGGCGTACTTTTGC
>PXSB01000040.1:0-4193 GCA_003023185.1 Halobacteriales archaeon QS_9_67_17
CCAGCCGGTCAGGTTCTCCGCGATTATCTCGGTCGAACCATCGTGGTCGAAGACGGTCGCGCCGCAGTTGTCCTGTGAGTGCTCCAACACCGCCGTCGCGATGTCGAGTCCCTTCGCGTAACCCGTGAGCATGTAGATGGGACCGCCGTGGGTAACGACCAGTAGTGTGTCGTCCGTCGCGTGTGAGTCACACAGTTCCTCGAAGCGTGCGGTCGTCCGGTCGGACACGTCCGCGAGGCTCTCACCGGAGTCGGGGGGGCGCTCGGCCGCCCGCGCACCGGCCTCGCCGAGCGCGAACGCCGGGAACCGCTCGGACACGTCCTCGTAGGTAAGCCCCTGATACACGCCGACATCGCGCTCGCGCCACGCCGCCTCGTAGTGAACGTCTTCGTTGGGCAGGCCGTCGAGCACCAGTTCGGCCGTCTCACGGGTCCGCTGGAGGTCGGAGGCGTAGACGGCGTCGAACGCGTACTCGTCGGTGAGCCACGCGCCCGCGGCGGTCGCCTGCTCGCGGCCCCGCTCGTCGAGGGGTACGGGTGCCCACCCTTGCATCCGCCCCTCGTGGTTCCACGCCGTGCGCCCGTGTCGGAGCGCCACGATGGTCGTCATCTACTCCCGTCGTCGACCGACGGTCCCATGAGCGTTGAGATTCGGGGACTTCTGACTGATACCAGTGTTCAAATAAAGTGAGTTCGGAGGCTGTGAGGACAACGAGGTGTAGAAAGCCCCCGGACGCTCGACCGTCCGCGGCTCGCTGCGCGCCTCGCCCTCCCGTTGGTCGGGCTGCGGTGCTTGTGTCGCCGGGGCCGGATCGAGCGTCCGGCCCCTTTCAGTCCCGCCCAGCGCAGTTTCTCGCACGGGCGACACTCCACGTATCTGAACACTACCGATGCCGGACGGCACGCTTTTAGCCGCGTGGCGGCAACCGTGCATAATGAGCGGCTCTCGCGACCGCCGTCGCAAGCCGGAGTGGCTGAAGATGCGTCCCCCATCGGGCGAGCGGTTCACCGAGATCAAATCCACGCTCCGCGAGCACGACCTCCACACAGTCTGCGAGGAGGCGTCGTGTCCGAATCTCGGTGACTGCTGGTCCGGGCGCAACGGGCCCGGCACGGCGACGTTCATGCTCATGGGGGACCGCTGCTCTCGCGGCTGTAACTTCTGTGACGTGCAGACGGGCGGGATGGAGCCGCTCGACCCCGACGAACCGGCGAACGTCGCGGACGCCGTCGCCGAGATCGGATTGGACTACGTCGTGTTGACCAGTGTTGACCGGGACGACCTGCCCGATCAGGGCGCCGAGCACTTCGCCGAGACGATTCGCGAGATCAAGGATCGTGACGACTCCATCCTCGTCGAGGCGCTGACGCCGGACTTCCGGGGCGACCTCGATCTGGTCGACACCGTCGCCGAGGCGGGCGCGGACGTGCTCGCGCACAACGTCGAGACGGTCGACCGGCTTCAGTGGCCGGTGCGGGACCGCCGCGCGGGCTACGAGCAGTCGCTCGCCGTCCTCGAACGCTACGCCGAGAGCGACGCCTACGCGAAGACCTCGCTCATGCTCGGCGTCGGCGAGTACGACCACGAGGTGTACCAGACGCTGTCGGACCTGCGGGAGGTCGGCGTCGACATCGTCACCTTCGGCCAGTATCTCCAGCCGTCGACGCGTCATCTCGAGGTGTTCGACTACGTCCACCCGGACAAGTTCGAGACGTGGCGCGCCGTCGCGGAGGAAGGACTCGACTTCCTCTACTGTGCCTCCGGCCCGATGGTGCGCTCCTCGTTCAAGGCCGGCGAGTTCTTCGTAGAGGCGGTCGCCCGCGACGACGCGGACGTGGCGACGGCACGCGAACAGGCGCGGGCGCGAAGCGACTAACGCCATCCGTGACACGCTCGCTTCCGCCCGGCGACCGGCGACCCGACGAACGCCCGAAAGTGTCCTCCGTGGCCCTACCGAAACTGGACGAACGTTCGATCCCGTGGCAAGAACGGCACGCGACGAAAGGTATTTACGAAAATCATATGCGTAGCGGGCCGGAGATTTCGGGTATGTCACCACGGGTGGTTCGGTCGTGAGCGTGCTGGAACGCGATCCGGACGAACGGGTGCAGGTGCTCGACGAGGATGGGAACGTTCTCGACGGCGCGACGGTGCCGGATCTCTCCGACGAGCAGTTGGTCGAGATGTACCGGACGATGAAGCTGGCGCGCCACTTCGACCAGCGGGCCGTGAGCCTCCAACGACAGGGCCGGATGGGGACGTATCCCCCGCTGTCGGGTCAAGAGGGCGCACAGGTCGGCTCCGCGATGGCGCTGGCCGAGCGCGACTGGATCGTCCCCTCCTACCGTGAACACGCCGCAATGTACGTCCGCGGTCTCGACTTCGACCAGACGCTCCGCTACTGGATGGGCGACGAGCGAGGCAACGCCTTGGACGGACTGAACATCATGCCCGTCGCGGTGCCGATTGCCTCGCAGATCCCCCACGCCACCGGCTTGGGTATGGCCATCGACTACCGAGACGACGACGCGGTCGCTGTGTGTTACTTCGGCGACGGGGCGACCTCCCAAGGGGACTTTCACGAGGGTCTCAACTTCGGCGGCGTCTTCGACACGCCGACGGTGTTCTTCTGCAACAACAACGGGTGGGCCATCTCCGTGCCCCGCGAGGAGCAGACGGCGACCGAGACGCTGGCACAGAAGGCGACGGCGTACGGCTTCGAGGGGATACAGGTCGACGGGATGGACCCGCTCGCGGTGTATCAGGTGACGCGCGGCGCACACGACCGCCGACGACCCCTCCGTCTACCGCGACGAGGAAGAGGTCGAGCGGTGGAAGCAGAAGGACCCGATCCCACGGCTGGAGGCGTTCCTGCGCGACCGAGGCGTCCTCGACGACGAGCGCGTCGCCGACATAACGGACTCGGTCGAGGCGGAGGTGGCCGACACCATCGAGACGGCCGAGTCGATAGAGCGGCCGTCGGCGGAAAGCATATTCGAGCACGTGTACGCGGAGATGCCTCGACGGCTCGAATCACAGATGCAGTATCTACAGCGACTCCGGGAGCAGCACGACGGGGAGCTACTCGAAGAATGAGCACGACGCAGAACCTCACGCTGGTACAGGCAGTACGGGACGGTCTCAAGTGCGAACTCGAACGCGACGACGACGTGGTCGTGTTCGGCGAGGACGTCGGCGAGAACGGCGGCGTCTTCCGCGCGACGCAAGGACTCCACGAGGAGTTCGGCGAGGAGCGCGTGTTCGACACGCCGCTCGCGGAGTCGGGCATCGTCGGCACCGCCGTCGGCATGGCCGCCTACGGGATGGTGCCGGTCCCCGAAATCCAGTTTTCCGGCTTCATGTATCCGGGCTTCGACCAGATCGTCTCACACGCCGCCCGGATGCGGACGCGCTCGCGCGGCCGGTTCACCGTCCCGATGACGCTGCGCGCGCCGTACGGCGGCGGCATTCGCGCGCCCGAACACCACTCGGAGTCGAAGGAGGCCTTCTACACCCACGAGGCGGGGCTGAAGGTCGCCGTTCCGTCGACACCCCACGACACGAAGGGACTGCTCGCGGCCGCGATCCGCGATCCGGACCCGGTCGTCTTCCTCGAACCGAAGCTGATCTACCGGGCCTTCCGCGAGGAGGTGCCAGAAGAGCCGTACACGGTCGAGCTGGGCGACGCGGCCGTCCGCCGCGAGGGGACGGACGTGTCCGTGTTCACGTGGGGTGCGATGACCCGTCCGACCCTCGAAGCCGCGGAAAATCTCGCGGACGAGGTGGACGTCGAGGTGGTCGACCTGCGGACGCTGTCGCCGATGGACTGGGACACCATCACCGATTCCTTCCGGAAGACGGGCCGTGCGGTCGTCGTCCACGAGGCACCCAAGACCGGCGGGCTGGGAGCGGAGATAGCCGCCACGATTCAGGAGGAGGCGCTGCTGTATCAGGAGGCACCGGTGCAGCGCGTGACCGGCTTCGACACGCCGTTCCCGCTGTACGCGCTGGAGGATTACTACATGCCCGAGGCCGCCCGCATCGAGGACGGCATCCGAGAGACGGTGACGTTCTGATGGTCCGCGAGTTCACACTGCCCGACGTGGGTGAGGGGCTGACGGAGGCGGAAATCGTGAACTGGCTCGTCGAACCCGGCGACGCCGTCACGGAAGACCAGCCCGTCGTCGAGGTGG
>PXSB01000040.1:4497-12620 GCA_003023185.1 Halobacteriales archaeon QS_9_67_17
GTTCGCTCGCACGCGGAGACCGACGCGCCCGCCGAACCCGAACCGGAGCCGGCCGCACAGTCGCCGACCGTGGAGGTCACCGACGAGGCGGACGAACTCGAACTCGGTGGGGGAGCGTCGGCGTCGACGCCCACCGACCGCGACCGGACGCTCGCCGCGCCGGCGACGCGCCGCCTCGCCGACGAAGAGGGCCTCGACATCGACACCGTTCCGACGGAACAGACGCGCGACGGCGAGGCGTTCGTCACCCCGGAGCAGGTTCGCGAGCACGCGGCGGGCGGCGTCGAGCAGACGGCCACAAGTGCCGAGGCGGGGACTGGTGAGGCCGGTGAGGCCCCCGCCGGCGGCGTCGAACTCGACCCGCTCCCGGACGCAGAGGTCCAGCGCCGCGAGACGCGGGAGCCGTACACGGGCGTCCGGCAGACCATCGGCGAGGCGATGGAGGAGTCGAAGTACACCGCGCCCCACGTCACCCACCACGACGAGGCGGACGTGACGCGCCTCGTCGAGACCCGCGGACGGCTGAAGGCCGAAGCCGCGGAGCGCGGGTCGTCGCTCTCGTACATGCCGTTCGTCGTCAAGGCCGTCGTCGCGGCGCTGAAACAGTACCCCATCCTCAACAGCCAACTCGACGAGGAGGCCGGCGAGATACGCAAGAAACACTACTACAACATCGGCATCGCGACCGCGACGGACGCCGGCCTGATGGTTCCGGTCGTGAAAGACGCCGACAGGAAGGGAATGTTGGACATCGCCGACGAGATGAACGAGCTCGTCGAGAAGGCGCGCGACCGCTCCATCGCCCCCGAGGAGATGCAGGGCGGGACGTTCTCGATCACCAACTTCGGCGCGGTCGGCGGCGAGCACGCCACGCCGATCATCAACTACCCCGAGACCGCCATCCTCGGACTGGGCGAAATCAAGGAGAAACCCCGCGTGGTCGACGGCGAGGTGGTGCCCCGCCACGTCCTGACCCTCTCGCTGTCCATCGACCACCGCGTCATCGACGGGGCCGAGGCGGGGCAGTTCACCAATACGGTGAAGCGGTATCTGGAGGAGCCAGAACTGCTGCTGTTAGAGTAGCCCGCTCGACCGGCAGACTCTATTCCGCGGGCCATCAACTACGAGTGGAGCATGGCTATCGAACTGCGCGGTGCGCACACGGACGCTCGGGTACTGGTCGACGACGAGTCGCTCGTCGAGGAGAACTGCCTCGACCAGATTCGGGAACTCATCGACCATCCGGCGTTCACCGAACCCGTCCGAATCATGCCCGACACCCACTGGGGGGCGGGCGCGCCCGTCGGCTTCACGATGCCCCTGCCCGACCGCGTGGTGCCGAACATCGTCGGCGTCGACGTGGGATGTGGCATAGCCGCCGCGAACCTCGGCGACGACCTCCCGTGTTCGGACGCGGAGCGCGAGCGCCGGGTTCGCGACACGGTGCCGATGGGGCGGTCGGTCCACTCGTACGACGACGCGGTGCATCTCGTCGACGAGTTTCCGTTTGAGCGCGCGAACCGCGTCTTCGAGCGGTTCGACGACGCGTTCGAGACGCGACACGGCGAGGCAATCGACCCCGTGACGTTCGAGTTCGACGGCTACGACGGCGACTACTTCAAAGATCTGTGTCGCCGTGTGCTCGCCAACCAGCGTCAGGGGATGGACCACGTCATCAAGAGCGCCGGCACCCTCGGCGGTGGGAACCACTTCGTCGAGTTCGCGCAGGCCCGCGAGTCGGGGGACTACTGGCTCGTGGTCCACAGCGGCTCGCGGTATCTGGGCAAGGCCGTCGCGGAACACTGGCAGTCGACGGCGACGGATTACCGGAACGCCGACCAGATTCGCGAGGCGCTCCCCGACGAACTCGTCCCGTACGTGAAGTTCGACCCCAACACGGTCGGGGACGGCGAACTGTTCCGGTGGGTCACCGGCGGGATGGGGGAATCCCACGTCCGGAAGGAGCGCGTCCGCGCGGACTTCGAGGGGGGCGAGATCGAGGCGGTCTTCGACGAGCTATCGTCGCTCGCGCCCGGACACGCCGACCGGAATACGGATCTTGACTGGCTCAACGGCCGCGAGGCGCACGGCTACTACGTCGACATGCTGTTCGCCCAGCAGTACGCCCGCTGGAACCGCACGCTCATGGTCGACGCCATCTGCGAGACGCTCGGCGTCGAGCCGAACGAGCGGTTTCAGTCAGTGCATAACTATATCGACTTCACCGATTTGACAATCAGGAAGGGGGCGACGCCTGCCCGCGAGGGCCAGCGGCTCGTCGTGCCGTTCAATATGGCCGACGGGTCGGTGCTCGCCACCGGGGCGGGGAACGACGAGTATCACCGGACGGCCCCCCACGGCGCGGGGCGGGTGATGGGCCGTCGCGACGCGCACGAGACGTTCACGCTCGACGAGTTCGAGGCGGCGATGGAGGGGGTGTACTCGGAGTCGGTCGTCGACAGCGTGCTCGACGAAGCACCGATGGCGTACAAGCCGGCCGAGCGGATCGCCGCCGCGCTCGAACCGACCGCGACGGTTGACGACTGGCTCGACGTGGTTCACAACCTGAAGGCGCTGGAGTGACGCGGCCGGAGGTTCACAAGAACTACCAGCCAGCGGCGGGAACAAACGAACATGGTCGTTGGAGATATCTCGACGGGGACGGAGGTACTCGTCATCGGCGCCGGGCCGGGTGGATACGTGGCCGCCATCCGCGCGGCGCAGTTGGGCCTCGACACGACGCTCGTGGAGCGCGACGCCTACGGCGGCGTCTGTCTGAACCGCGGCTGTATCCCGTCGAAGGCGCTCATCACCGGCGCGGACACGGCCCACGCGGCCGCCGCCGCCGAGGAGATGGGTATCTACGCCGACCCCGCCGTCGATATGGCGGGCCTGCAGTCATGGAAAGACGGCGTCGTCGACCAGCTGACGGGCGGCGTCGAGAAACTGTGCAAGGCGAACGGCGTCAACCTCATCGAGGGAACTGCCGAGTTCGCGAGCGAGGGGACGGTTCGGGTCGCACACGGCGGCGAGGGTCAAGGCTCAGAGACCCTCGAATACGAACACGCGATCATCGCGACCGGGTCGCGACCCATCGAGGTGCCGGGCTTCGAGTTCGACGGCGAGCACGTGCTCTCGTCGAAACACGCGCTGAATCTCGACTCCGTCCCCGAGTCGCTGGTCGTCGTCGGAGCTGGCTACATCGGAATGGAGCTGTCGACGACGTACGCCAAGCTGGGCAGCGACGTGACCGTCGTCGAGATGCTCGACGCCGCGCTCCCCGCCTACGAGGGGGATGTCGGGCGGGTCGTCCGGAAGCGCGCCGAGGAGCTGGGCGTCGAGTTCAACTTCGGCGAAGGCGCGAGCGAGTGGGAGCCGCAGGGCGAGGGCCTCCGCGTCATGACCGAGACAGAGGGCGGCGAGACGGCCACCTACGACGCCGACACGGTGCTCGTCGCCGTCGGCCGACAGCCGGTCACGGACACGCTCGGCTTGGAGAACGTCGGTCTCGACCTGACCGAACAGGGCTTCCTCGACACCGACGAGTACGGCGAAACGGACGTAGACGGTATCTACGCCGTCGGCGACGTGGCCGGCGAGCCGATGCTCGCACACAAGGCCTCCGCCGAGGGCGAGGTGGTCGCGGAGGTCATCGCCGACGAGCCGGCCGCGATGGACTTCCAGTCGATTCCGAACGCGGTGTTCACCGACCCGGAGATCGGCACCGTCGGGATGACCGAAGCGGAGGCCGAGGAGGCCGGCTTCGATCCGACGGTCGGACAGATGCCGATGCACGCCTCCGGGCGGGCGCTCACCCTCCGCGAGTCGGAGGGGTTTGTCCGCGTCGTCGCGGACGCCGACACCGGGTTCCTGCTCGGCGCACAGATCGTCGGGCCCGAGGCCTCCGAACTCATCGCGGAGGTCGGTCTCGCTATCGAGATGGGCGCGACGCTCGAAGACGTCGGCTCGACCGTTCACACTCATCCCACGCTGTCGGAGGCCGTGATGGAGGCCGTCAAGAACGCCGAGGACGCCGCCATTCACACGCTGAATCGGTAGCTGAAACTGCAGTGTTCGGATACGCGATGGCTGTCTGAGCAACTGCGGGCGGTGGGACTGAAAGGGGCCGGTCGCTACGGGAAGCACGGCGACGCAAGCACCGCAGCGAACGGAGTGAGCGAGTCGCGCGACCGTAGCGACCGGGGGCTTTCTACACCTCGTTGTCCTCCTACCCTCCGGAGTCACTCTTCGCTGAACACTACCGGCCCGGAGGCTGAGATTTATATACGAATCCGCGGCCAGCCGTCCCGTGACGTGACCACAGCGACGACGGGCCTACGCGCTGGTGTGGCCCACCCGTCGTCGTCCCGGCCACGGGCCGCCTGTTCGCAATTTCGAAGGTCGGTAGCGTCCGCTCTGCGACCGAGATCGGTCGCGCCGACACGCTGATACCCTCGACCGGAGTAGGCGCGTGCATGCGAGCACTCACGCTGGGGCCAGAGGGGACCTACTCACACCGCGCGACGCGTGCTGTCGCCGACGAGGTGGCGTTCACGGAGTCGGTGGCCGCCATCGTCGAAGGGGTGTCGACCGGCGAGTACGACCGCGGCGTCGTCCCCATCGAGAACAGCATCGAAGGGAGCGTCACCGAGTCGCTGGACGCGCTGGCAGATCGGAACGTCGCCGTCGTTCAGGAGATAGTCACGCCGATCCGACACGCGCTGCTCGCACAGGAGAAGGCGTTCGACACCGTCGCTAGCCACGCGCAGGCGCTCGCACAGTGTCGCGACTATCTCGACCGCGAGTACCCCGACGCGACGCTGGAGGCAGTCGCGTCGACCGCACGCGGCGTCGAACGCGCTCGCGAGGACGCGGGCGTGGCGGGCATCGGCCACCCGAACAACGCCGACGGCGATCTGCGCGTCCTCGCGGAGGATATTCAAGACCGCACCTCGAACGCCACCCGGTTCGTCGTGCTCGCGGCCGAAGCAGAGCGGACCGAGGCCGGCGGGAAGACGTCGCTCGTCGTGTATCCGAACCAGAACTACCCCGGTCTTCTGCTCGACCTGCTCGAACCGTTCGCCGACCAGGATATCAACCTCTCGCGCGTCGAGTCGCGACCCTCCGGCGAGCGACTCGGCGACTACGTGTTCCACATCGACATCGAAGCGGGGCTCTACGAGGACCGCACGGACCGCGCACTGGCTGCCATCGAGGACATCGCCGTGGACGGCTGGGTGCGCGTGCTCGGCTCCTACGACACCGAACACGTGCTGTATTAGACGGCTCGCTCTTCCGAGCCGGTAGTGTTCAGATAAGTCCGGATGCCCCGTCACAGGCAGTATGACGAGCTTGGAAGCCCCCGGCGGCTCGACTCCCGGGCCTCGCTGCGCGCGCTCCCTTCGGTCGCGTGCTTACATCGGCCGGGTGACGCCCGCCCGACACCCGTCTGACGCCACTTTCACCACGCTCCTGTCGTGTGGTTTCACTTTCAGTCCGGATGGCCGGAGTTTATTACACGTCCCACGCTATGCGGAGTTGCACACGTTCCTTCCCCACTTTTCCCGAAACCCATAGAACCCCGGACGGGGTAGCCGAGGCTATGTTGGATGTCGCTGCCGTCCTCGAAGCGCGCCAGCGGGTGATGGAGGTGGCGCGACACACGCCGCTCGACTACTCGCACACGTTCTCGGACCTGACAGGCGCGGAGGTCCACCTGAAAATGGAGAACCTCCAGCGAACCGGCTCGTTCAAGATTCGTGGCGCGACGAACAAGCTGGCACACCTCGACGACGCCGAGCGGGCGGCCGGCGTCGTCACGGCCAGTGCCGGCAACCACGCACAGGGGGTCGCGCTCGCGGCCGACCGCGCCGGCGTGGACGCGAAGATAGTCATGCCGGAGTACGCGCCCGTCTCGAAGGTGGAGGCCACGCGTGCCTACGGCGCGGAGGTGGTCCTCCACGGCGTCGACTACGACACGGCACAGGAGAAGGCTCACGAGATCGAGACCGAGGAGGGCCGCACCTACGTCCACGCGTTCGACGACGAACACGTCATGGCCGGACAGGGGACGCTCGGCTTGGAGCTGGTCGAGGACCAGCCGGCGGTGGAGACGGTCGTCGTCCCCGTCGGCGGCGGCGGTCTCATCTCCGGCATCGCGACGGCTGTGAAGGCAAACGACCCTGACACGCGCGTCGTCGGCGTGCAGGCCGAGGGCGCGTCGGCCATGGCGGAGTCGCTCCAGAAGGGTGAGCCGGTCGAACGCGACGCGACCGACACAATCGCGGACGGCATCGCCGTCGGCAAGCCCGGGACACAGACGTTCGACGTAATCGAGGAGCGGGTCGACCGGGTGGTCACCGTCGACGACGCGGCCATCGCCCGCACGCTCGTCGACCTGCTTGAACGCTCGAAGACGCTCGTGGAAGGGGCCGGCGCTATCGCGCTCGCGGCGGTCGTTGAGGAGGCGTTCGACTACGAGGAGCGGGAGGTAATCGTCCCGGCGCTCTGCGGGGGGAACATCGACCTGAACGTGCTTCGGAACGTCATCACTCGCGGGCTGGTGGAGGATGGCCGCTATCTGAAGATCCGCACGACGCTCAAGGACCGGCCCGGCGCGCTCGAAGGCCTCATCGAGATCATCGCCGGCGCTCGCGCCAACATCTACGGCATCAAACACGAGCGTACGTCGCTGGACACGAGCGTCGGGGCGACGGACGTGGAGATCGACCTGGAGACGCGCGGCCACGAACACGTCGCGCAACTCATCGCCGAACTCGAAGCCGAGGGGTACGAGGTGGACGTGCTGGTGTGACTCACTCGACGACGACGGTGTCGTCGGGATCGAAGCCGACGGTCAACTCGTCGCCGTCGGGAACGGTATCGGTCCGAACGGTCAGTTCGTGACCGTTCCACGCGAGGCCGACCCGGACGGCGTCGCCGAGGAACTCGGCATACTCGACGCGACCCGTCACGGTGTTCGTGCCGCCGCCGACCTGCATTGCTTCGGGCCGGACGCAGAAGGTGATCGGTCCGTCCGCGGCCGGGAGTTCGAACGAAGTCGGTCCAACGTCGACCGTTCCGTCGCGGACGGTGCCGGCGAACACGTTGTTCTCGCCGACGAACTCCGCGACGAACCGGGTAGCCGGTTCGCGGTACACCTGTTCCGGCGTGCCGACCTGTTCGACCCGGCCCTCTGACATGACGGCCACGCGGTCGGAGACGGCCAGCGCCTCCGCCTGATCGTGAGTGACGTACACCGTCGTCACGCCGAGCGTCTGCTGGATGTCGCGCACCTCGCGGCGCAGTCGCTCGCGGAGCCGCGCGTCGAGCGCGCTCATCGGCTCGTCGAGCAGGAGGAGGTCCGGCTTGGGGGCGAGCGGAACCGGAGGCCGTACGCGACGTTCTCGCCGACACTCATGTGGGGAAACAGTGCGTACTGCTGGAAGACGACGCCGACATCCCGGTTCTCGGGCGGGACGCCGAGCACGGAGTTACCGCCGAAGCGAACGTCGCCCGCGGTCGGCGTCTCGAAGCCCGCAATCGTCCGGAGGGTTGTCGTCTTGCCACACCCCGAGGGACCGACGAGCGTGAAGAACTCCCCGTCCCGAACCGTGAGGTCCACGTCCGCGAGCGCGGTCGCGTCGCCGTAGCGTTTCGCCACGCCGTCCAGCGCGAGGCTACTCACGGTACCGCCCCCCGACGCGGTCGATGACGAGGAACGAACAGGCGGTGACGGCGAGCAGCACCGACCCCATCGCCGTCGCGGGACCGAGCGTCCGGTCGGTGAGGAACCGCTCGACGGCGACCGGCATCGTGTACGCGCCCGACCCCTCAGCGAGGATGACCGTCGAGTCGAACTCGCCAATCGAGATGGCGAACGCGAAGGCGGCTCCGGCGGCGATCCCCGGCATCACGAGGGGCACCTCGATGTCCACGAGTGCGCGGGCGCGGGTCGCGCCAAGCGCACGCGCCGACTCGACGAGCCGGCGGTCCAGTCGTCCGAGTAGCGGCGCGACATTGCGGACGACGAACGGGTACGCGCCGACCGCGTGCGCGACGACGATGGCGACCGGTCCCGACACGGTGAGCCGCGTGCCGAACACCTCGACGCCGAAGACGAG
>PXSB01000041.1 GCA_003023185.1 Halobacteriales archaeon QS_9_67_17
CGCCGTCGGGGCCATCGTCGCGGGCGGGGCGACCGTCCTGCTCGCACTGTTCATCGACCGACTGGTGTACAGACCCATCCGCGACCGGTCGGGTATCGCGCTGCTCATCACGAGTATCGGGGTCGCCTTCGTGCTCCGGTATCTGATCCAGTTCGTCTTCGGCCCGAGCCGCCGCGGGGTCACGGACTCCGGAGCCGTTCCGTCCATCGGTATCCCTGCCGTCGACGGTGTCGTCAGCGTCAATCTCCACGAGGTGTCGCTGCTCGTCGTGTCGGTCCTGCTCATGCTCGGTCTCCACCTCCTGTTACAGCGAACGCGGCTCGGCAAGGCGATGCGCGCGATGGCCGACAACGAGGATCTTGCCCGTATCACTGGCATCCCGACCGAGCGGGTCGTCAGATTCACGTGGATCATCGGTGCCTCGCTGGCGGGGGTCGCGGGCTACATGTTCGTGCTCTGGAACGGGACGCTCCACTGGTTTCAGGGGTGGATACTCCTGTTGCCGATATTCGCGGCGGTGATACTCGGCGGCATCGGCTCCGTTTACGGCGCGATTATCGGCGGGCTGATCATCGGGCTGACGATGTCCGTCTCCATCGTCTGGATCCCCAGCGGGCTCGCACGTGCGGCCGCGTTCCTCCTCATGATCGTCGTCCTGCTCGTCCGGCCGGAGGGCATCTTCGCCGGGAGGTCGACAGCATGAGCGACGGCGAGGACGGCGACGTGTCAGAGCGGCTGGCGGCGGTGTGGGCCAACGATGTGACGAAGCTCGTGGTGCTCGTCGGCGGTATCCTCGCGCTGTACGTCGGGGCCGGCACCCTGCTGGATTACGGCGTGCGCCAGCAGCTCAACTCCATCGGTCTGCTCGTCTTCTACGTCGCCGTCTTCGCGATGCTCGCGCTCGCCCTGAACCTCCACTGGGGGTACACCGGGTTGTTCAACATCGGCGTCATCGGCTTCATGGCCATCGGCATCTACGTCACCGCCGTCCTCTCGAAGTCGGCGACAGTCACCGAACCCGCCGCCGGCAGCATCGGTGGCTTCGGTCTTCCGCTGTGGCTGGGTATCATCGGGGGGGTGCTTGCCGCGGCGGTGTTCGGCGCTCTCGTCGCGCTCCCGGCGCTGCGGCTTCGCGCCGACTACTTCGCCATCGTCACCGTCGGTGTCAGCGAGATCGTTCGGTTCACCCTGCTGGAGTCGAGCCTCCAGCAGATGCAGGTGTTCGGCTACTTCATCGGACTGGGCGGCGGCTCGGGGCTCATCCTCGATTTCGATATCACCGACGGTCTGCTGGACGCCGTCGGAGTCGCCGACCCGTATGCCACGCTGACCGACTCGCTGGGCACGACGCTCGGGTTGGGCGGGAACCCGAAGCCGGTGTTCGACGGTCTCTATTATGGCGCGTTCCTCCTCGTGTTCCTCGTGTTGTTTTACGTACTGCTTCGGCGCGTCGGCAACTCCCCGTTCGGGCGGGTGCTGAAGGCGATCCGCGAAGACGAGGAGGCGACGAAGTCACTCGGAAAAGACACGAACCGCTTCAAGATCAAGTCGTTCACCATCGGCTGTGCGCTGATGGGGCTGGCCGGCATCCTGTTTTACGCGGAGCAGGGGGCGATAACCCCGAACGCGTTCCGACCGCGCATCACGTTTTTCGTGTGGATCGCACTCATCATCGGCGGTGCCGGCTCGAACACGGGCAGCGTCATGGGCGGAGCCATCTTCGCGGCGTTCCTCTTCCGTGGCCCACTCTTCCTGAAGAACGTCATTCAGGAGAGCTTCGACATCGAGGCCGTGAGCACGTTCGGACAGGCCGTGTCGCCGCTGATATCCGGGCTCAATCCGGTCCCGATGCTCGCGTACGCTGTCGACAACCTCGCACAGCTCCAGCTCGTCATCATGGGGCTGACGCTCATCTACCTGATGCACAACCGCCCGGAAGGGCTGCTCGGCCACCGACAGGAACCGGCCGCGTGTGTCCCGCTGACCGGGCTAAGCCGGAGCGACACGGTCGCCGCCCCGCCAACAGAGACGGACGGCGGCGTGGCCTCGAACGGGGGTGACGGCGATGAGTGACACGGAGGTCGACGAGGCGGCGGTGACGGCGAACGTCCCCGAGGACGCGGAGGCGGAAGTCGACGAGCCGGAGACGAACGACTCGACCGTCGAGAGGGAGGCGAAGCACGTCCCGAACGCGATTCCGCTGAAGGTCAGAGGACTCCGCAAGGAGTTCGGCGGTATCGTCGCCGCCGCCGACGTGAACCTCTCCGTCGAGGAGGGGTCGCTCACCGGACTCATCGGCCCGAACGGTGCCGGCAAGTCGACGACGTTCAACTGTATCACCGGCGTCCACGAGCCGACCGCCGGGCAGATTCACTTCCAAGGCGAGGACATCACCGGCCTGTCGCCCAACGAGGTCGCCGAGCGCGGGCTGGTGCGGACGTTCCAGATCGCCCGCGAACTCGAGGAGATGTCCGTCCTCGAAAACATGATGCTCGCGCCGACGAATCAGCGCGGGGAGTCGCTGTGGCGGTCGGTTCTTCCCGTCGCTCGGGAGTCGGTGAAACAGCAGGAAGCGGCGGTGTTAGAGCGGTGCTGGGAGATGTTGGAGTTCTTCGAGATCGACCACCTCGCCCACGAGTACGCGGGGAACCTCTCGGGCGGCCAGCGAAAGCTCCTCGAACTCGCACGGGCGCTCCTGACGGAGCCGTCGGTGCTCCTGCTCGACGAACCGTTCGCCGGGGTGAACCCGTCGCTCGAATCGCGGCTGTTGGACCACATCAACGACCTGCAAGAGAGCGGCTACACGTTCCTCATCGTCGAACACGACATGGACCTCATCATGGAGAACTGCGAACACGTCATCGTGATGCATCAGGGGACGGTCCTCACCGAGGGCGCTCCCGACGAGGTACGGACGAACGAGGCAGTCATCGAGGCGTATCTCGGTGGGGAGGTCGACGGATGAGCGAGACGACCGCGGACGGCGAGCGGACGGATACTGCCGACGAGACGGCCGGGGCGAAACGCGGGACGCGACGCTGGGACGACGGCCTGCTCGCGGTCCGTGATCTCGATGCGGGCTACGGCGACCTACAGATACTCTCCGGGATCGACCTCGACGTGCAGTCGGGCGAGTACATCGCCATCGTCGGGCCGAACGGTGCCGGCAAGTCGACGGTGATGAAGTCGGTGTTCGGTCTGACGAACCGGATGGCCGGCACCGTCTCGTTCGACGACACGGACATCTCGGAGTCGAAACCCGAGGAGATAATCTACGAGGGACTCGGCTACGTCCCGCAGAACGACAACGTCTTCTCGTCGCTCTCGGTCCAAGAGAACCTCGAGATGGGCGCATACATCCTCGACGAGGTTCCCGAGGGACCGCTCGAAACGGTGTACGACCGGTTCCCGATCCTGCGTGAACGCTCCAGTCAGGAGGCGGGGACGATGTCGGGCGGCCAACGACAGATGCTGGCGATGGGGCGGGCGCTGATGCTGGAACCCGACCTGTTGATGCTCGACGAGCCCTCGGCCGGTCTCGCGCCGGACCTCGTCGATGACATGTTCGACCGAATCGACCGTATCAACGCCGACGGCACCGCGATCCTGATGGTCGAACAGAACGCAAAAGAGGCGTTGCGACGCTGCGACCGCGGGTACGTACTCGTCGACGGGCAGAACCGCTATGAGGACAGCGGCGACGCCCTGCTTGCGGACGAGCAGGTTCGACAGGACTTCCTCGGTGGGTAGGGGGAACGTCTCCGGTCAGTTCCCGCCGAGGGCTTCTTGGATGACCGAGGTGTACGACCCCTCGTTCTGGTTGTAGGCGACCTGTGCGGTGACGGTGCCGCCGAACTCTTCCTCGAAGACGCTGCTGAACCGCTCGGAGAGCTGCTGGCCGTAGTCGTTGTTGACGTACAGCGTCGCGGCGGTCGCGCCCTCCAGCTGCTCGGAAGCGACCTGTGCCATCACGCGACCCTGGAGGAAGTCCGAAGGTGCCGTCCGGAAGATGAAATCGTCGTCCTCAAGATTCGACACGGACAGTGCAGTCGAGGAGGGTGAACAGCCGACGACCTCGTTCGGAATGAACGCCTGCTCCGAGGCGGGCACGTTCACGCCCGACGACGCCGTCCCACAGACGAACGGAACGCCGGCGTTGACGAGTGAGTTCGCCGCCTGAATACCGGTGTTGGGGTCGGTGTTCGTGTCCTCGACCTGCGGGTCGACTTCGAGGTCGAGATCGGAGTCGTTCACCTGTATCGCTGGGATCTGTGCCGCGCTGATCATCCCCTGACCGACCGACGCCAGATTACCCGTCTCCGGGAGCAGGATACCGAGCGACACCGTCCGACCGAAGCCGCCGGGCATGGTGTCGGCCGCCGGGCCGGCACCCTCCGGCGTCCCGCCCTCGAAGCTCAACACGTCGGAGGTCTCCGTCCCGCCGTCGCCGGTGAACTCCCAGATGGCGTACGCGGCGTTGGCCGGGTCGCCCGCCTCGTTGAAGTTCACGTCCGAGGAGGCACCCTGATAGTTGACCGGCTCGCCGTTCGCGACGGCCTCGACCCCTTCGAGGAAGTTCTCCGGCGTGACCTCCATCCCGTCGGGGTTGGCGACGTTACGCATCTGGTCGCGCACGGCGGAACCGGTGTTCTCGCCCGCCGCGACGTTGGCGAGGATGCCGACCGCGGCCGAGTCGTACGACTGTGCGGTGAAGACGCCGGGAGAATCGTCGTACTCGTCCTCGTAGAGACCGGTGAAGGACTCCTGTGCGGGGCCACCGGCCGCCGGTGCGGTCCCGACGACGTTGTCCATCGGATTGCCGACGTTCGACTGTAAGTCTCCGTCACGTAGCCCGTCCGGGACGATGATGTCCTCGCTGCCGTCGCTCAGACCGTAGTAGTCGCGGAACAGCGTGTTGCCGTCCTCGGGGTAGCCGATGACGTTGAGCACGTCGACACCTCCGCCCGAGTCGGAGTTCGTGCCCTCTCCCGTCCCGGTCCCCGTTCCGGTCGTCGTCCCGTTCTCGCCGGAACAGCCGGCGATTCCGACAGTTATCCCCGCGGCACCCACCGTCTTCAGTACGTCGCGCCGTTCCACATCGCGTGACATGTGCCCGATGAGTTGGCGTGCCTATATAAAGTTACGCCCGCGGTGACGCGGTTTTCCACCCCGACCGGCACGGTCGCGGGGAGCTACCACACGCGACACGGGTCTAATCACCCCGAGACGGACGGCCCATTCCCCAGTCGGAGCCTGCTCACTCCGCGAACTCGACGGTCGTGTTCTCGTGGCGGCAGGTCTCCAGCGCGTGTTTCGCGTCCATGCCGGCGGCCTGTGCGGTGCGGGCCTGTCCGACGCCGACCTTCAGCTCCACCTCGACGTCCT
>PXSB01000042.1:0-583 GCA_003023185.1 Halobacteriales archaeon QS_9_67_17
TGGACGAGGCGGCCGACGTGGCCCTGATCGACCGCCTGATGCCGGATCTCTCGGGCGACGAGGTGCTCGACCGGATTCGCGACGAGGAGTACGAGTGTCGCGTGGCGATGGTCACGGCCGTCGAACCCGACTTCGACATCATCGAGATGGGGTTCGACGACTACCTCGTGAAGCCGGTTCGCCGCGAGGAACTCAACGAAGCCGTGCAGGATCTCTCCGACCGCGCGGCGTACAGTGAGCGCCTGCGCGAATACTACGCGCTCTCCTCGAAGCGTGCGACCCTCGACACGCAGAAGAGCCAGCGCGAACTGGGCGAGAGCGATGCGTACGCCGAACTCGTCGCGGAGATAGAGCAGATGAGCGACGAACTCGACGAGGTGGTGGCCGACTTCTCCCCGGAGGAGTTCGAGGCCGAACTCCGGAAGCTCGACGACGGCTGACGCGTCTGTGTCCATGTTGACTGCGACAGCTCACATCGACGAGCGGCGCGTCTCCTCGCCGGACGCGGAGAGGCGCGGCGCCGCTCCGCCGTGCGGGGTCGCGCGCTCGTCGACCCGGACGGCGTGTGCCCGCTCCGTCGCAT
>PXSB01000042.1:861-7824 GCA_003023185.1 Halobacteriales archaeon QS_9_67_17
GACGCCGCCCGCGCGAGGTGGTTCCCGGCCGTCCGCACGACATCGGGCGTCGCGTCGCTCTCTGCGAGCGCCTCGCGCATGCCTGCGAGCGTGTCCGCCGCGTCCGCGGCCTGCCAGACGAGCGAGCCGGCACTATCCGCGGGGTCGAGCCCGACGAGCGCCGGCCACTCCGCCGGCGGCACGGCCGTCGCCTGAACGCGCGGCTCGCAGACCATCGCGCCGGCTGCTTCGAGACCGCTGAACGCCCCCATCGGGTCGACGACGACCGGGACGGCGCCGTCGACCTCGCACAGCCCCTCTGCCAGCAGCGCGAGCGTGTTCGACTTCCCGCTGCCGCGCTTGCCGACGACGCAGGCCGCGTGCGGGCGTGCACAGTCGACCTTGACAGGGGCGCTGACGCTCCCGTCCCGCGCCCGGTAGTGGCCGAACGGGAGCGTCGGTCCCGACTCGTCCGCGCCGCGTCCGATGACCGCCATGCCCCGGCTGGTCGCGGCTTCCGATTTCAACCCTCGGACGAGGGTTTATGTCCAAAAGCACGGCCACCATCGCCATGTTCGGCCAATTCGTCCGGGACGACCGGGCCATCGAGGGGTTGCCGATACGGCTCGTGATCGCGCTCGTCGTCGGCGTGGCGTCGCTGTCGGTGATGTTGAACATGCTCTCCGGGCTGCCGGCGATGGGAACCGGCGAACTCGACACCCGGCCACAGCCGGAGGTGACGGATCCCGGCGACGGAACGGTCGCCGTCACCGTCGTCGGTCCGGACGGCGAACCGGTGTCGGACGCGACGGTCATCGCTCGCGGCGGCTCCGCGCGACTCGACGGAGTCGTGACCGCGCGGACGAACAGCTCCGGCGTGGCGACGGTCCCGCTGTCGCCGTCGCTCGGCCCGAATCAGGCGGACGGGACGGTCGAGTTCGAGGTGAAACCCCCGGCCAGTTCCTCGTACGTCGACCGACGGGGGAACACGGCGCTACTGGTGGTCAGGCGATGATCCCCCGGTAGCGGTCGGTCAGCGCGCCGACGAGCCGCCGCTCGACCGGGTCGAAGCCGAGCCACAGCAGGGTCGCCGCGTACGCGACCAGCCCGAGAAGCGTCCCGCCTATCGCACCTATCCGACCCGGAGCGACCGCCTGCGCGCCGACCGCGATGGCGGTCAGCGGCACGGCGGCGACGAGCGGCTTGACGTGGGCCGGCGTCAGCGGCTGGAGCCCCTCGATCCAGTAGAGTACCACGACCTCCGACCAGCAGCGCGCGCTGGTTGTCGGTCATCTTTAGGAGGATGCCGACGCTGCCGGCCGCACAGGCGACCCACTGCGCGAGGACGAACGCGGGCAACAGGTCGGCGTAGCGGACGAACGTCGGGCCGAACAGCGCCATCACCTCGACGCGGAAGACGACGGCCGGCACCGACAGCCCCGTCACGCCGACGAGGACGAGCCGGCTGGTCGCGCCGTAGAGCCGAGACAGCGCCTCGCGGTGATCCCCACCGTGCAGCGCCGCGGCCACCGGCGGCATGAACTGGTTGATCCCCATCAGCGGGAGCCGGACGAGCAGCCCGACGAGCGCGCCGACCGCGAACACGCCGCCCGCGGTCCCCGTCAGAAACAGCGCGATGAGCGGGTAGAAGCCGAGCCGCTGGACCGTGGTGGCGATATTCCCGACGAACAGCGGGAGGGTGTAGCGAGCGTAGCGACGGTGGAGCGCGCTGGCGTCGACACCAAAGAGTTGGGGGCGGAGTCCCCGCTCGCGAGCGAGCCACCCGACCGTCACTCCCCCCGCGACGACGGCGACAACGGGCACGGCCACCGCGACGAGCAGCAGGTCACCGAGCAGGACGCCCGCGCCGGCCGCGCCCAGTTGGAGCGCCGGGAATCCGACTCTGAGCGCGAGATTCAACCCCCACACCTCCTCCAAACCGCGGAGCAACTCTGCGGCCGTCCGCAGCCACACCAGTCCGGGCAGCCCGAGGCCGAACGCGCGGACGAACGCCTCGAAGGCCGCGCCCTCGCCGGCAATCTGCGCCACCGTCGGGGCCGCGAGAAACAGCGCGACGCCGAAGACGACGGCACTGCTCACGACCAGCAGACTTCCGAACGTCGCCACGAGGTTCCGTTCCGCGTCGTCCGCGGCGTTCGGGAGATAGCGGCTGAGGCCGCTCCGAAAGCCCAGCGCGAGCATGGCGAGGAACCGCTGGCCGCGGCGCGCGAGCACGAACAGCCCGTAAGCGGCCGCGGAGAAGCCGTTCGTGAGCAGCGCGGTGAACGCGACCACGAGGAGCCGCTCGGCGAGGAGGCTCGGCACGCTCACGACGGCCCCGTGTGCCACCCGTTCGAGCGCGTCGGCCAGCCGGGCGTCGGCGTCCTCTGATAGCTCCGCCTCGGTCACGACCGGTCCGGAGGCGGTGGCGGAAAAAAGCGCGACGATAGCGTGGCGTCAGGGTCGCGACTCGGCGCCGTCGGCGAGGCGGTCGAACACGGCCGGGTCCTCCCACAGTTCGCGGAGCGTCGCCGCCGCGAGGAACCGGGTCGGGGCGGCGACCCACTCGGTCGTCACCTCCGACTCCGGTGCGGGGCTGTCGCCGGCGTCGAACCACCACGCGAGATACGACCCGTCGCGGCGCTCGGCGGTCGGGTAGAGCCGGCCGTCGACCGCCACGTCGAGCCGCGTCCCGTCGACGACGGACGGTCGTTCGTCGCCGTCCGCGGCGACCGTCACCTCGATGGGGACGCCGCGCTCGCCCGTCGCCTCTGGCTCGGTTTCCATACCCGCTCCGTACCCCAGCCGAGCACAAAAATCCCCGTCGGACACGCGGCACACGGCCGGTACGCCCGCCTCGGTCAGTCGGCCGCGTGTGTTTCGAGCGTCGCGCGACTCAGCGTGTCAAGCACGGCCGCGTTCGTCGCTTCGAGCACGACCGGCGGTGCCACCCCTGCCTCGCGAGCCTCCTCCCAGCGCGGGAGACAGAGACACCAGCGATCACCCGGCTCCAAGCCGGGGAACTTCAGCTCCGGGCGTGGCGTCATGAGGTCGTTCCCCTGCGCCTTCGAGAATTCGAGAAACTCCGCGGTGATGACTGCACACACCTCGTGGCGACCCGGGTCGCGCCGGACGTGCCGACAGTAGCCGTCGCGCTGAAAGCCCGTCTCGGGGTCACGCGAGCAGGGAACCAGCGGGCCCCCGCGCACGTTCTCCGCGTCGCCGTTGTGCATACGCGAGGAAGGAGCGCCCGGCGTAAAACAGCATCTACAGGGCGTCGTCCCAGTCGATCCACTCCTGCTCCCAGCCGCGGCGGCGCTCGCGGGCCTGCCGCGCGCGCTGGTCCTCCTCACGGCGGGTGCGGTTGCGTTCGAGCGTGTTGGCCTGTTCGCCCTCGACGAGCATCGGCGCGAAGGCGACGGAGCCGAGCCGTTCCCGGTCGCCGCCGTCGGGACCGACGACCGTGAGCGTCTGCGTGCTCGCCCCGAGCGGGAGGACGAGTCGGCCGTCGTCGGCCAACTGCGCGAGCAGGCAACGCGGTGGCTCCACGGCCGCGGCCTCGACGAGCACGCGGTCGTACGGGGCGTACTCCGGCAGGCCGTCCGCGCCGTCGCGACGGTCCACGAGCACCTCGCCGTAGCCAGCTTGGCGGAGGTTCTCGCGCGCCTCGCGGACGATGCGCCGGTCGATGTCGACGGCCTGCACGTTGCGGCCGCCGACGAGTTCGGCGAGCACCGCCGCGGTGTAGCCGACGCCGACGCCGACGACGAGCACGTCGTCGTCGGGGTCCGGCGCGACCGCTTCGAGGAGGCGCGCGGCGTCGGAGGGGGCGAGCACGCGCGTGCCGAGTCGCTCGTCCGAGCGGTCGGCGTACGCGGCGGATTCGTCGGGGACGAACGGCTCGCGGGGAACTGTGCGCATCGCGGCAGAGACGCGCTCGCTACGGACGACGCCCTTCGCCTCGTGTTCGAGGCTGTCGACCATGTCGTCCCGCACCACCGCCGGGTCCATGCACCAACTGCGTGGCGAGCGCTATTGAACCCGACGCCCGAACTCGGTGCTACTCTGGCTTGAGGCCGTCCGTCTCGACGCGCATCACGCTCTCGCCGTCGGGGAGGTTCGGCGCGTCGACGAGCTTCACGATTCGCTTGTCGCCCTTCGACTTCTTGAGATACATCCGGAAGGTGGACTTGTGCCCGAGGATGTTACCGCCGATGGGCTTGGTCGGGTCGCCGAAGAAGGCGTCCGGATTCGACTGGACCTGATTCGTCACGAGCACGGCGGCGTTGTAGAGGTTGCCGACCCGGTCCAGGTCGTGGAGGTGTTTGTTGAGCTTCTGTTGGCGGTTAGCGAGTTCGCCACGGCCGACGTACTCGGCGCGGAAGTGTGCGGTGAGCGAGTCGACACACAGCAGGCGAACCGGATACTCGTCCTCCTCGTGCTCCTTGGCGATGTCGAGCGCCTTCTCCGCGAGCAGGATCTGGTGGTTCGAGTTGAACGCCTTCGCGACGTGGATCTTGTCGAGGAAGTCATCAACGAGCGCCTCCATCGTCTCGTCGTCGCCCGGGTCACCCTCGATCTCGCGGTGGTCGAGCTCCGCCTCGATTGTCTCGTCGTCGAGCCCGCGTACCATCTCGTCGATCCGCTCCGGACGGAAGGTGTCCTCGCTGTCGACGAAGACACAGCGGCCGTGGAGACCGCCCTGCTCCGACTGGAGCTGAACGTTGACGGCGAGCTGGTGGGTCACCTGCGACTTACCGGCGCCGAACTCGCCGTACACCTCGGTGATGGACTGCGTCTCGACGCCGCCGCCGAGCATGTCGTCGATCTCGGGCACGAGCATCTGTAGCTTCCCGATCTCCTCGCGACGTTCGAGCACGTCCGCGCCTGTCTCGAAGCCGCCGATGTCCGCGGCCTCGCGGGCCGCGTTGATGATGTCCGACGCCGAGGATTCGCCGACATCGGCCTGATTCGACAGCTCGCCCGGCGAGGCGACCGCGATTGACTGATACGATTCGAAGCCGTTGTCCTGTAGCTTGTCGGCCGTCGCCGGACCGACGCCCGGAAGATCTTCCAGATCTTCTGATGCTGCCATACCTACCACTTGTGCGTCCGGGGTTATAAACGTACGTTAACAGCGTACTGAAAGTGAAACCGACGTTGGTGACGCGCCCCGATTCCACGACGACCGAGGATTTACCCGCAAAGGGGCGTCAGCCGGCCGGTTCGTGTTCCCGCGTCGCGGTGAACGACGGGCCCCACGGGTGGGCGTCGCCCTCTGGCCACAGCGGATACCAGTACGACTTGTCGTCCTCGACGGCGAGTTCGCCGTCCAGCACGGATTCAAGTTTGAACTCCGCGCTCGAATCTCGCTCGTGAGCGCCAGCCGGCGCGAAGGGATAAAAGCGGCCGCGCCGGAAGGAGTAGATCCAGTAGACTGCGTCGCCGCCCGCCTCGCGGAACGGAAAGACGGCGGCCAGTAGCCGCGATCCGAATCCAGCCTCGTGCATCGTGTCCGCGGCGAAGTGGACGCTCGTCACGAGGTCCTCGAACTCGTCGTCGGCGAGGACGACCCAGTCGTAGCCGTGCGCGTCCGTGCGGAACTCGAAGGCGGTCCCCGTCTCGGCCTTGCCGGCATCGAGGACGGCGTCCACCTCCGCCTGCGCGTCAGCGAACGCCGTTGAGTCGACATCCGAGAAGCAGAGTGCCGCCTCGCCGGCGGAGTCATAGCCCAACTCCGCTCCCATCGTCACGTACGCCGTCGAGAGATCGAAAAGATCCTCGGCGTCGGCCGCGCTGGTCGCGTCCGTCTCGGCCGCGAGCCCGAGCGCCTGCCGAATCGTGTCGAAAAAACCCATCACTCATACTACGAGCGGAGCGGGCTTGAGTCGTGTGGTCCGCCCGGTCCAGAAGAGTCCCGCCGTCTCAGCACCCGGCAGCCGCCGCGCTCACTGCGTCTCTAACTCTCGCTCCAGTTCCCGGAGCTTCTCGACACGCTGCTCAGTGGACGGGTGCGTCGAGAACAGTTTCCCGACGATGCCCGAACGGATCGGGATGACGAAGAAGGCGTTCATTTCCGCCTGATCGCGCAGGTCGTCCTCGGGCACCTGATCCATCGTCCCGTCTATCTTCACCAGCGCCGAGGCGAGCGCCGACGGCTTCCCGGTGATGACCGCGCCGCCGCGGTCGGCCGCGTACTCCCGGTAGCGGGACAGCGCCCGGATCAGCAGGAACGAGATGACCCACACGACCAGCGACGCGATGATCGCGACGATGACGGGCGCGCCGTTCCCCCGGTCGCGACCCCCCGCGAACAGCCACCCCCACCGAACGATGAGGAACGCGACTGTCGAGAGGAACGACGCGATGGTCATCACGGCCACGTCGCGGTTCTTGATGTGCGCGAGTTCGTGAGCGATGACCCCCTCCAGTTCCTCGTCGGACAGCGTCCGCATGATGCCCGTCGTGACACAGACCGTACTGCTCGACCGCGAGCGACCGGTCGCGAACGCATTCGGCACCTGCGAGTCCGCGACTGCCACCGTCGGCTTCGCTCCGGATACTCCCCCTTGCTCACCTCGCTCGCCCCCATCGAGTACAGCGCGATCCGGTCGGAAAAGAGGAACTGCGCGCCGAGGAACAGCGTCATGACGACGAGGATCGGGAACAGCCGACTCGTGAAGAAGACGGCCATCACCCCGACGAAGGCGATGTAGAGGGCGAACAACAGGAACATCGTGAGGAACATCCTGCCGCGAAGCCCCCAATCCGTATTCCACTCCATACCATCTGATAGCTGGCGGGTAGTTATAGGCTTCTCGGCGTTGGGGAGGGCTAGTGTTCAGACAACGCCGGATGAGCCGCCACAGACAGTGTAACGAGCTTGGAAGCCCCCGGTCGCTCGCCTCGCGCGCCTCGCTGCGGTCCGCCCGCTCGCGTTGCTCGCGGTGCGGTCCTTGCGTCGTCGTGCGTCGGCGAGTGACC
>PXSB01000043.1 GCA_003023185.1 Halobacteriales archaeon QS_9_67_17
CGAGGGCGAAAACGTGACGCTCGCGGACGGGAACCGGTACTTCGCGCACTTCGACACGCACGGCGAACTGTCAGTCGCCATCGCGCAGACCGACGAGGCGTACGGCGACTACCAGAACGACCTCGCCCGGCAGGATTACTACCACGAGCGGGAGAACGGGCTGTGGGGCGTCGTCATCCTCTCGGGCATCGCCGCGTTCCTCATCGTCTCGATGGCGTACATGCCGGTGAGGGGATAACCCCACCGCGCCCTTCGTCTGACTGAATTATAAACGAGCAGCCGCGGTAGAGTCGCCACATGGTCGCCACCGAGACGCTCCTCACGCTGGCCGTCGCCGGCCTCGCCTCGCTGTTCATGGCGTGGGCCATCGGCGCCGGTTCCTCCGGGTCGACGCCCTTCGCCCCCGCGGTCGGTGCCAACGCGATCAGCGTGATGCGGGCCGGCTTCGTCGTCGGCCTGCTCGGGCTCGCCGGCGCGTTCCTGCAGGGTGCGAACGTGACAGAAGCTGTCGGGACTGAACTGGTCGTCGGCGCGCCGCTCACGCCGGTGGCGGCCATCGTCGGCCTGCTCACCGCGGCGATACTCGTCGCTATCGGCGTCTTCACCGGCTACCCCATCGCGACCGCGTTCACCGTCACCGGTGCCGTCGTCGGTGCCGGTCTCGCGCTCGGCCGCGGCCCCGCGTGGGCCAAGTACGCTGAGGTCGCGACGCTGTGGCTGCTCGTCCCGTTCGTCGGCGGCGGCATCGCCTTCGGCACTGCGAAGCTTCTGCGCGACGAGCGCGTCTCCGAGGCCGTTGCCGTGCCGGTGTTGGCCGGCCTCGTCGGTCTCCTGCTCGCCAACATCGAATTCGTCCTGCTTGGGCCGGGCACGAGCGGGCGCGGGTTCGCGGCCGCGGTCGTCCGTGCGGTGCTGGGCGAGTCGGCGACGGGGACCCCCGTCCTCGCCGGCAAGGTGGCTGTCACCGTCGGTTTCGCGGTGCTGCTCGCGGCACTGCTCCGCGTCGACCTCCGGCGCGACGAGGACGCCGGCCAGCGACACTTTCTGCTCGCGCTCGGCGGACTGGTCGCCTTCTCCGCCGGCGGCTCACAGGTCGGCCTCGCGCTCGGCCCGCTCCTCCCGCTGTTGGGCGGCGACCTCTCGGTGCCCCTCCCCGCGCTACTGTTCGTCGGCGGTCTCGGCCTGCTCGCCGGATCGTGGACCGGCGCGCCACGGATGATAAAGGCGCTCGCGCAGGATTACTCCAGTCTCGGGCCGCGTCGCTCGATTGCGGCGCTCATCCCCTCCTTCGCCATCGCGCAGTCGGCCGTCTTCTTCGGTATCCCCGTCTCGTTCAACGAGATCATCGTCTCTGCGATCATCGGGGCGGGCTACGCCGCCGGCGGGGCCGGCGTGTCGGGACGCAAGATGGGCTACACCGTGCTCGCGTGGATCGGGTCGTTGGCGCTCGCGCTCGGAATCAGTTACGGTGCGTTCATCGGCGTGAGCGCGCTGCTGTAGGGTCGCTCGGCTACTGGTCGCCTATCTCGACGGTCTCGCCGTTGGTCGTCTCCTCAACGCTTCGGTTCGTGACCCGAGCCTTCATGATCCGCGTGTTTTCGACGTTCTCGACCCGTAGCTCGATGTCGCCGTAGGAAATGGTTTCCCCCTCTTCGACGAGTCGGCCGGCGCGGTTGAAGATGAAGCCGGCGAGCGTTTCGAACTCCTCGCCTTCGGGGAAGTCGACGCCGAGCTGCTCATTCACCTCTTCGATGTTCACCTCGCCGCGGACGAGCGCGGTGTCGTCGTCGACGAACTCGACGGGTTCCTCCTCGCCGCCTTCGAGGATTTCGCCGACGATCTCCTCGGTGAGATCTTCCATCGTCAGCAGTCCCTCCGTGGTGCCGAACTCGTCGATGACGATGACGAGCGGCATCCGGTTCTGGCGCATCTCCCGCAGCAGGTCGTCGACATTCTTTGACTCGGGGACGTGGAGCGTCGGTTCGATGAGATCTTCCAGTTCCAAGTCCTCGTTCTCGCCGTAGTTGAGATCGCGGACGAGGTCGCGGATGTGGACGACGCCGACGACGTTGTCGAGTTCGCCCTCGTACACGGGGAGGCGGGCGTGGCCCGACTGGATACAGGTCTCGATGGCCTCCGCGATGTCGGTGTCCTTCGAGACGGCGGTCATGTCGAGACGCGGCGTCATCACCTCCTTCGCGATGGTGTTGTTGAACCGGAAGACGCGCTGGACCATCTCTCGTTCGTCCTCCTCGATAACGCCCTCTCGCTCCCCGGTTTCGATGATGTCGCGTATCTCTTGGCGGGTGACG
Source organism: Halobacteriales archaeon QS_9_67_17 (assembly GCA_003023185.1). GTDB lineage: Archaea > Halobacteriota > Halobacteria > Halobacteriales > Haloarculaceae > Halosegnis. Next base: position 2,313 of record PXSB01000043.1, read on the forward strand.
TACGACGTTTCGATGGCGCTACGGCCGCCGGTCACCTTGTTGACGATGCGGGTCAGATAATCGAAGAGGACGATGAGCGGCAAAAGGACGTACTCGGCGAGCTTCAGCGGGCCGGCGACCCGGAGCGCCCACGATTCGGTGTTCTCGACGGCGTAGCTCTTGGGCGCGCTCTCGCCGAACAGCAGGACGAGCGCCGTGATGCCGAAGGTGGCGGCGAACACCGCTTGTCCCTGCGTCAGGAAGACGGCGAACAGCCCCGTCGCGATGGATGACATCGCGATGTTGACGATGTTGTTGCCGACGAGGATAGTGATGAGCAGTCGATGGGGGTCGTCGCGGAGCTCCTTCAGCGTCACCGCGCCCGCTTTCTCCTCCTCGGCGAGCGACTCGATGCGGTGGTTCGCCAGCGAGAACATCGCTATCTCCGAAGAGGAGAAGAACCCCGACAGCAGGATCAACAGTCCGATGACGACTGCGCCGAGTGCGAGAAAGACCGCGTCGCTGACGGTCACGACGCCGAGATCGACCTGTCCGGCGGCGACTGCCGAAGGAGTCACACCCATGCTCAGACTGCTGATAGTTGCCGAGCGAAGGCATTAATCTTTGGCTCTGGACACGACGGCAGTGTTCAGATACGCGGGTCGTTGGTCGACTTCACAATCGCGTGGGTGGGACTGAAAGGGGCCGGTCGCTCGATCCGGCCCCAGCGACGCAAGCCGCGAGGCGACGAAGTCGCCTCGGCCCGCTCGCGCGGCACAGCCGCGCGAGGACACCGCAGCGAACGCAGTGAGCGAGGCGCGCAGCGACTACGCGGGCGACACGCTTAGGGGGCGACCGGGCGTATCCCAAGCCATGTCAGACAAGACGATCACCCTGTACCGACTGCAGGGCTGTCCTTTCTGTGAGCGCGTGGTACGGAGTCTGCAGGACAACGGCGTTGAGTACGAATCCCGGTTCGTCGAGGCGCGCCACTCCCGGCGCGACGCGGTCCAGCGCATCTCCGGTGCCCGCACGGTGCCGGCCATCGTCGACGAGAACACCGGCGTCACGATGTCCGAGTCGGCAAACATCGTCGAGTACGTCGAGGCGACGTACGGCCAGCGGGAGACGGAAGGCGAGGCTGTCCGCGCCGACGGGGGAGCATAGATGGACCTCGGCTTCGATGTCGTCGATATGCCGGACGGCGATTCCGTCGAGGCTGGCGAGCAGGCCCCAGATTTCACCCGCCCACTCGTCAACAGCGAATACTGGGAGGACGCCGCCCTCTCGGAGCTGACCGCCGACGGACCCGTCCTGCTCGTCTTTCACCCGATGGACGGCGACTTCCCGGCGACGTACATCTGGCAGGAGGTGCGTGACCGCGGCTGGTTCGACTACGACGCCGAACTCGTTGGCCTCTCCATCTCCACGCCGTACGAACACAAGGAGTTCATCCGCGAGTGGAACGACTTCGACGGCTTCCAGTTCTTCTCGGACCCCGCCAACGAGGTGGCCGAGGCGTACGGCATCGTCAACGACCTCGACGGGATGGCCGGCATCTCGGAGCCGAAGCCAGCCGTCTATCTCGTCGGCGAGGACATGACCGTTCAGTGGGCGTGGGTCGCCGAGGAGTGGCCCGACTTCCCGCCGTACGACGCCGTTGAGGACGAACTCGCGGCGCTATAAGCCGTGGTCAGCGCGGACGCCCTCGACCGCGCCGCCGAAGCCGCCCGCGCGGGCGAACTGGTTGTCTACCCGACGGAAACGGTGTACGGACTCGGCGCGGACGCGCTCGATCCCGACGCCGTGGCGCGCGTCTTCGACGCCAAGCGGCGCGACCGCTCGAAACCCGTCTCGATGGCCGTCGACTCCGTTGAGGCCGCGGCCGACGTGACCCGGCCCACCGACCGCGAGCGGGCGTTCATGCGCGAGTTCCTCCCCGGTCCTGTCACGGTCGTCGTGGAGCGAGGCCCCGAGGTACCCGATGTGCTCACCGGCGGCCGCGACCGCGTCGGTGTGCGCGTCCCCGACCACGATGACGCGCTCGCGTTGCTTGACCGCGCGCCACCCTTGACCGCGACGAGCGCGAATGTCGCCGGCCGGGAGAGCGCACGAACCGTCGCCGCGCTCGACCTCGAGATACGCGAGGCGGCGGCGGTCGTGGTCGACGCCGGCGAAACGGCGGGGGGACGAGGCTCGACCGTCGTGGACGTGGCGGCGAGGACGATTCACCGGCGCGGCCCGCTCGCCGACGACATCGAGGCGTGGCTACAGGAGCGAGCGTAGCGACCGCGTCTTCACGCCACACTGCTCGCGGTACTCGCAGGGATCGCACTTCGCATCGCCGTCCAGCCGCGGCGGCGGGCCGTCGATGCTCTCGGCGCGTGCGACCGCCTCGCGGTAGATGGCCTTCCGTCGGGTCGAGAGCCCCAACTTCCGGACGACGCCGTGCGCGGGGTACTCGACGTAGGCGTGGCCGACTTCCCGCCCTTCCTCCCACGAGAGCGCCTTCGCGGCGGCGACCGCACGCGCCGTCTGCGGCCGCCACGCGCCCTGCTCCGGCGGCGACCCTGCGGAGACGATAGACACCGAGAGGGGGTCCGCGAGTACCTTGTGGGCGAGCCCGTGCGCCTCTCGCCCTTCGAGGAAGGCGTTCGTCCGCGCCGGCACACACAGCGCGTCCCACGCGTCGAGTTCGCGAGCACAGCCGAGATTCGCCCGAAACGCCGTCGGCGTCGGCTCGATTGGCTCCTCCGAAAGGTCCGCATCCGGGTCGACGAGCTCCGGATACCGGAAGGCGAGTTCGCGCCGCCTCCGAACCGCCGCTGGCGTCGCGCGGTCGTCGTCGCGGAGCCGGTAGTAGAGCTTCCGGGGACAGTACGCGGCCGTGGCGAGGTCGGTGAAGGCGTGCACGGGGTCGCTGGCCGCGCCTTCCTATTTCAACGCTCGGCTCCCTCAGGCCATCGACTGTATCGCCCGGAGCAGATAGCCGAGCACGACGCCGATCATGAGAACGAACGGGCCGGCCTCCATCCGCCCGTGATAGACGAGAAAGCCCATGCCCGCGAACAGCACGAGCACGATGACCGTAGCGACCAGCAACACGGCGGTCCGCCACGCGGTCATCCCCGCCTCGCGGAGTTGCCCAGTTCGCCCGCTCATACGCGTCTGTTTCGTCGCTACCTGATAGTCGTTCGGTCCCTCTACGCGGCGGTATTTAGTGACTCCTTGAGGTTGTCGTGAACAGAGCGACAACGGTTTTGGAAGCCCCTGCACGCTCGACTCGATGGGCTCGCTGCGGTCCTCGTCGGTCGCTTCGCTCACTCCTGCGGTCCTTGCGTCGCCCGTCTTCGTCGAGCGCGCAGCCCCTTCCAGTCCCACCCCGAGCGGGTCTTTAGCCAGCAATCGCTTCAGTAAATACGGCCCTCGCGCAGGCAGTATTCAGATACGCGGGTCGTCGCTCAACTGACAACCGCAGCGGGTGGGACTGAAAGGGGCCGGTGGCTACGGGAAGCACGGCGATGTAAGCACCGCAGCGAACGGAGTGAGCGAGGCGCGCAGCGAGCCGCGCGACCGTAGCGTCCGGGGGCTTTCTACACCTCGTTGGCCGCCTACTCTCCGAAGCCACTTTTATCTGAACACTACCCTCAGGTGCTCACGTCGAACGTGCGTCGTAGCTCCTCGCGAATCGTCTCGACGTACTGGTCCATGATCTCGTCCAGCCGCTCGTCCTCGACGACGACCACACCGTCGAGCCGCCCGGCCGGGTCGTCGGGGAGTTCGATCCGGAACTCGCCGTCCTCGTAGAACGGCTCCGACTCGCTGAGTATCGTCTGGTCGATGCCGTGGATCAGCGTCGAGTCGTACCGCTCGTTCATCTGGTTGAACGCGTTCTTGTACGCCTGCTGGAGTTGCGGGAAGTAGTCGGCGTACTTCTCCGCCTCGAAGCGCTCCGGGTCCATACTCCCGGGTCGGCGCGTTCGGACGAAAACGTGCCGGTTACGGCTCCGGACCGGCCTGCTCGGGCTGGTCGTCCCTGCCCGCTCGTTCGAGACGACCACCGTCGTCGTCATCGTCCGTCCGTTCAGGACGGCTACTGTCGTCGTCCGCGCCCGCCTGTTCAGGACGGCCACCGCCGTTGCCCTCCTCCGCGCCGTCTGCCGGCACCTCCAGCAGTCGCGCGCCGCAGTCCTCACAGCCGACGGCGAGCACCTCGTGGGTCCGACAGCAGGACTCGACGGTGTCGGTGCCGAGCGTCACCGCGCCGCCACACTCCGGACACGCGTCGAGGAACGCGCGCAGGCCGCCGAGCACGCTCGACTTCGTCCGCTCGCCGAACCCCTTCCAGCCGTCGACGTGGCCGGCCAGCGCGTCGTCCGCGGCGAGGTCGGCGATCACCGTCGCCCGCGACGGCCACTCGGCGAGCGTGCGACCGTGTGTCGTCTCGCTCTCGCGGTCCGTCGTCACGGCCACGACCCCCGGCTCGCGGTCCCGTAGCTCGATTGCGTCCGCGTCGACGCCGAATCGGTGAGCCAGCGCCGCCCGCCGCGCGTCGGCGTCCGCGAGCGCGGCTATTCGGTCGTCCCACGCCGTTCGGAACCCGTCGTCGAGACACAGGTCGTCCGCGTCGGCACACGGCTCGACGACGCCGGCCTCCGACAGGAGCGTCTCCGGACTGCGCGCCGCTGGCTCGGCCGTCGATTCGTCCGCGGCGACAGGCGGCTCCTTGTCGAAGGCGGCGAGCAGCCACTCCGGGAAGTAGCGCTTCGTCAGCGTCGGCGTCCCGGGGACGAGATACCCACGAAGCCAGATGGCGGCGAACGCCGCGAGCAGGAACGCACCGGACGCGGCCGGCCACCCGGAGCCGACGAGTCGACGCCACGCCAGCGCGATGCCGGCGGCGATTCCGAGGGCGATAGCGACGTTCGCAACCGTACACGGGACACAGCGGTTCTCACCCGTGTACGCCGGCTGTCGGAGGCGACGGATGGACATACTCGGAGTGCCGGCGGCCGTGAACCTAAATTGCACGCCTCGGCGTTAGAAATCTGAAATCGAGGTCTGATTCCGCTTCAGCGTCGTCGCGTCGTAGCCGCGTCGCGTGAGGTGGCGGGCGAACTCGTCGGCGAAGCCGTGTTGCGTGTGGACGCGCTCCGGGTCGACCCGTTCCACCACCGAGAGCAGTTCCTCGAAGTCGCAGTGATCCGACAGCGGAAACGTCACGTCGTAGCCGCCGCGATACTTGAAGGCGTCCTCGACGGCCCAGCCCGACACGCCGACGGTCGTCGCATCCGTCGATTCGACCAGCGACTCCACCCACGCGAGCTTGTTGAGCTGCGTCGGGAGCACGAGCGCGTCGTTCGCCCCCAACTCGGCCTCGCGGTCCCACCGCTCGGCACCGAACTCGACACCCGTCGCCGCGGCGATGGGCTCGTTGAGCGCCGCGATGGCGTCCGAGACGAACAGCCGGTCGCGCGAGGAGCGGTCGACGAGCAACTGTAGTTTCTGCGCCCGTCCGAGCGCGTAGCCGAACAGGACGACCGGCCCGTCCGTGTCGTCAAGCCAGTCGACCAGTTCGCGCTCAACCGTCGCCTGCGGCGGGAACGTGTACGCCGGCTTCCCGTAGGTGGTCTCTATCACGAGCACGTCCGCCGACGGCGGCTCGAAGCCGTCGAGGTAGAAGCGGTCGCGCGTCGAGATGTCGCCGGTGTAGAGGACGCGCGCGTCGCCGGCATCCACAAGCGTGGCGCGAGAGCCGGCGATGTGGCCCGCAGGGTAGAGTTCGACGGCTGGGTGACTCCCCGCCTCGATTCGCTCGCCGTCGCGGCGGACGTTCGCGAGCCGCGCCGTCAGTCCTGAGCAGACCACGTCGCCGGGCGCGTCCCCGTACAGGTGGTCGCCGTGGGCGTGTGAGAGCACGTTCACGTCGCCGCGCGGCTCGTCCGACCAGCGTCTCCCCGCCGATGTCGATCTCGATGCCGTCGCGGTACCGCACCGTCGGCAGCGTGTCCTCACTCATTGTTGCTCCTCGTACAGTCGCTCGACGCGCTCGTGCGTGTCGGCGTCCGTCGGCGCAAGATCCTCGCGTACCCCGAGAAAGCGCGGGAACCGGAGCGCGTAGCCCGAGCCGTACTCCGTGGACTCCTGTATCTCCTCGTACTCGACTTCGAGGACGACCGCCGGGTCGAGGTCCACGTCGCGGCCGTCGCGCTCGCGGATCAGCGGCTCCAGCCGCTCGGTCAGCGCGGCCAACTCCTCGTCCGTGTAGCCGGTCGAGAGCCGGCCCACCTCGCGGAGCGCGTCCCGGTCGGCGTCATAGCAGGCGAGATACAGCCGGCCGAGCTGTTCGGAGCGACGCCCCTCGCTGTACTTCGCGCGGGTCACGACGAGGTCGAGCGGCTCCATCGTTGGCTTCACCTTCGCCATCGTATCCACGCGCCGGCCGGGCGTGTACGCCGCCGCCGGATTCTTACACATCACGCCCTCGTGGCCGGCCGACAGCGCCTCGCGGTAGAACGTCTCGGCCCCGTCCAGCCCGTCGGGTGTCTGGTGTCGCGCTCGCTCGATGTCGCCGGGAATCGGGTCGATGAGGGCGTCCAGCCGGTCGAGTCGCGCCGCGAGCGGCTCGTCCAGCAGCGAGTCGCCGTCGTGGAGACAGTCGAAGAGGTGGAGCGTCACCGGTATCTCCGCGGCCAGTTCCTCGACGCCGTACTTCCGTTTGATGCGCTTCGAGAACCGCTGGAACGCGACCGGATCGCCCGTGTCGGGGTCGTAGCCGACCAGCTCCCCGTCGAGGATACAGCGGTCGGCGTCGACGCCGGCTCGGACGGCCTCGACGGCGTCCGGAAACTGTGCGGTCACGTCCTCCATCCGCCGGGTGAACACCCGAACGTCGTCGCCGTCCTTGTGGAGTTGGACGCGTGCGCCGTCGTATTTGACTTCGAGATACGCCGTGTCGCCGGTCCCCACGTCGGCGAGTCCGGCTTCGAGGTCGTCGGCCGTCCGCGCGAGCATCGCCTCCACGGGCCGGAACAGTTCCACGTCGAGGTCGTGCAGTCCCGCCTCTCCCTCGTCGCGGGCCGTCCCCGCGACGAGCGCGATATCGTTCGTCAATTGGTGGGCGCGTTCGACCGCAGCAACGGGCACCTCGAAGGCCGCGGCGAGCGCATCCCGCACCGTTCCGTCGCCGACGCCGATGCGGAGGTGGCCCAGCGCCGTCCGAACGACGAACCGCGCCTCCGCCGGGTCGGCGTCGCTCACCAGTCCGGCGACGGCGTCGACCTTCCGGTCCTGACTGCCGGCTCCCTCGTACTCCGCCAACTCGCGGAGCGTGTCGTGCACCCGCTCGACGGTCAGCGGCGTCGAGGCGAGCGTCCGCTGGGTTCGCTCCGCGACGGCGCGTTCCGCCGCCGCGCCCAAGTCGCCCGTCTCCTTCCACCACTCCTCGATGCGGTCGCCGTCGACGCCGGTGGCCTTCTCGACGGCCGCCTGCGTCAGCGACGACGAGACGCCGAGGTCGGCGGCCGCGTAGCGCGGGTACACCTTCCCGCGTGCGAGTCGGACGACCACCGGCAGGAGGTCGCCCGCGTCCCGAAACAGGTCCGCCAGCGCGGCCGTCTTCTCCGTGTCGGCCTGCGTCGCTTCCACCGACCGGTAGACGGCCGCCAGCGTGGCGTACTCCATTACCCGTCGGTAGGGGCGAGCCGCGCAAAAACACATCGGGCCAGTGGGTCGCGATCTCGATCCCGACCGCTCGACGCCCCACGAGCAACCCCACCGTTTCCGCTCCAGTCGCTCCGCAGGGACGTGATTTTGCTACTCGAAAACCACTTTCGCTCCGCTATCCGAGTTGGTCGCCGACGACGCGGTTCGCGTGCTCGACGAACGCCTCCTCGGTGCCGGTCGGGATGGTCGCGCCCGCGGCGATGTCGTGGCCGCCGCCGCCGCCGCCGACCGCCTCGGCCGCCTCGCCCATCACGTTCGAGAGGTCGAGTCCCTGCCGGACGAGCGCGCCCGTGCCGCGCGAGGACACCTTCGTCTCCTCGTCGCTCTCCTCGGCGAACGCGACGACGGGCTTCGACCGAGCGACGCCGTCGACGCCCATCGACATCCCCGCGACGATGCCGACGATGGTCTCGCGTATCTCGTCGCCGGCGTCGAACCACTGGACGTTGCCGGCGTCCGTGACACCGTGTTCCTTCACCCAGTCGAGACCGTTCGAGAGGTTCCGTCGGTGTGTCCGAAGCAGCTCGCGGGCCGTCTCCAGCGCGCCGGTCCGGTCGCCGAGACACACCGCCAAGCCCACGTCCGCGCGGTCGTAGCGGGCGGTGGCGTTCAGCAGCGTCGAGAACTCCGAGGCGTCGCGCAGTTCCGTCCCCGACGGCTCGTTCGTCAGCGTGTACGTCGTGCCGACGAGCCGGTCGATCTTTCGGGCCGGGACGCCGCGCCGGACGGCGTGCTGGACGAGCGCGCTCGCGACCCGCTGGCGCTCCTCGTCGGTCAGGTCGACCCAGCGTTTCCACTCCCGCTCGTCGCCCCGACAGTCCACGTCGAGGTCGTCGAGGAAGTCCACCGCCCCGGTGTAAGAGTTCGAGATGCCCGGCACGTAGGTGTCCGTCGCGTATTCGAGGAGCTTGGGGAGTGGTCGGGTCTGCTTGCCGTACACCGCGAGATCCTTCGCCTCCGCAAGCGCGCCGGCCGCGACCCCCTCCTCGACGATGGCGGCGTTCGCGCCCTGCAGTTCGCCGTCGGAGTCCTGCATGTCGCCGACCGCGCCGACGACCGCCGTGGCGGCGAGGTCGCGGTTGTCCACGTCGCCGCGTTCGAGCGCCCGCGCGAGCACGTACGCCGCGCCCGCGCCCGACAGTTCCCGTGCGCCGTTGATGCCGAACAGGAGTGGATTGAGGTGATACTCGGTCTCCGCGTCGGCCGGCTGGTGGTGGTCCGCGACGACGGGGACGAAATCACCCCGCTGTTCGTGGGTCGCGATGTCGTCGAGCTGGCCGGAGCCGAAGTCGGTGAACAGCACCGTCTCGTAGTCGGTTGCCGCGAGTTCTGCAATCGCGTCTGCGTCGAGCTGTTTGTAGAAGGTCTGCTCGTGGGGGATGCCGGCGCGTTCGAGCGCCGCGCCGGCGACCGCGGCGCTCGTCAGCCCGTCGGCGTCGATGTGAGAGGCGACCAACACGCGGTCGGCCGCGAGCAGTCGCTCCGCGCAGTCGGCCGCTCTGTCGGCCATTTTGGGTACTGGAACCGCGTCCGAAGCCGTGCTCATCTATCGGGCTTCCGCCGCGTTCGGATTTAAATCTCCGGCCACAAACCACAGTGATGTTCAGATGAAAGTGACTCCGGAGGCTATGCGGACAACACAGTATGGAAAGCCCCCGGTCGGTACGGTCGCGCGGCTCGCTGCGCTCCTCGCTCACTGTGTTCGCTGCGGTGCTTGTGTCGCCGTGCTTCCCGTACCGACCGGCCCCTTTCAGTCCCACCCAGCACGATTTTCCGGTTGAGCGACGACCCGATTGTCCGAACACTGCCTTCGCTTGGGAGTGTTCAGGTGCGCGATGGCTGCCCAAGCAAGTGCGGGCGGGTGGGACTGGAAGGGGCTGTGCGTGCGCGGCGGCGCAGCCGCCGCGACGAGCCCATCGAGTCGAGCGTGCAGGGGCTTCCAAGCTGATTATATCGGTTGTGACTGCTCATTCGATCTTACTTAAACACTATCGCTTCGCCTCGTCTTGACACGGAACTGAGAGGCGAGCGAGCGGCTGAAGTGGCCCGGTCCCTTGATACCAGTAATGAGCGATTCTCAGTCCGGGCCACTTCGGCCGGACCGTCCTGACGCGGAACAACCGCTCCATGTTGACGCGCCGTTCGACCCGGCTGGCGACCAACCAGACGCCATCGAACAACTCGCCGACGGGTTCAATTCGGGTGTCGACAAACAGACCCTGCTCGGTGTCACCGGGTCCGGGAAGACGAACACCGTCTCGTGGGCGGTAGAGGAGCTCCAGCAGCCGACGCTCATAATCGCTCACAACAAGACGCTCGCCGCGCAACTGTACGAGGAGTTCCGGTCGCTGTTCCCGGACAACGCCGTCGAGTACTTTGTCTCGTACTACGACTACTACCAGCCGGAGGCGTACGTCGAGTCGACGAACACCTACATCGACAAGGAGCTCTCTATCAACGAGGAGATCGACCGGCTCCGCCACTCGGCGACGCGGTCACTGTTAACGCGGGACGACGTGATCGTGGTCGCGTCCGTCTCGGCCATCTACGGGCTGGGCGACCCGACCAACTACACGGAGATGGCGCTCCGACTAGAGCGCGGCCAAACTATCGACCGCGACGAACTGCTGGCGGAGCTCGTCGACCTGAACTACGAGCGCAACGACGTGGACTTCCAGCAGGGGACGTTTCGCGTGCGCGGCGACACGGTGGAGATATTCCCGATGTACGGCCGGTACGCCGTGCGCGTGGAGTTCTGGGGCGACGAGATCGACCGGCTAACGAAGGTGGACACGACGACGGGCAACGTCCAAAACGAGGAGCCGGCCACGCTCGTCCACCCGGCAGAACACTACTCCATCCCGGAACAGACGCTCGAAACGGCCACCGAGGAGATAGAGGAGCTGATGGACAGTCGGGTCGATTACTTCGAGCGACAGGGCGACTTGGTCGCGGCCCAACGCATCGAGGAGCGGACGACCTTCGATCTGGAGATGCTACGCGAGTCCGGCTACTGTTCGGGCATCGAGAACTACTCCGTCCACATGTCCGACCGCGAGAGTGGAGAGCCGCCGTTCACTTTGCTCGACTACTTCCCCGATGACTTCCTCACCGTCGTTGACGAGTCACACCAGACGATCCCGCAAATAAAGGGCCAGTTCGCGGGGGACAAGTCGCGGAAGGACTCGCTCGTGAACAACGGCTTCCGGCTCCCGACGGCGTACGACAACCGGCCGCTCACCTTCGAGGAGTTCGAGGAGAAGACGAGTCAGACGCTGTACGTGTCGGCCACGCCGGGCGACTACGAGCG
>PXSB01000044.1 GCA_003023185.1 Halobacteriales archaeon QS_9_67_17
GGCTCGACCGGCGAGCCGTGGGACCCCGAGTCGTGGCAGTGGTTCTACGAGAACGTCGGCGGCGGGGAGACACCCATCATCAACATCTCCGGCGGGACGGAGATCTGCGGCTGTTTCCTCGCGCCGCTGCCAACCCAACCGCTGAAGCTGTGCACGCTCGGCGGACCCGGACTCGGGATGGACATCGACATCGTGGACGCCACGGGCGAATCCATCGCCGACACGAACGAGCGGGGGTATCTCGTCGCGCGCGACTCCTGTCCGTCGATGACGAAGGGTCTCTGGTCGGGCGACGAGCGCTATCTCGACGAGTACTGGTCGCGGTTCGACGACACATGGGACCACGGCGACTGGGCCCAGCGGGACGAGGACGGCTTCTGGTTCCTTCACGGCCGGGCCGATGACGTGCTCAACGTCGCGGGCCGGAAGGTCGGTCCCGCCGAGGTGGAGGGCGCGGCGATGGACCACGACGCCGTGAATCAGGCCGCGGCCGTCGGCGTCCCCGACGACACCACCGGCACGGGCGTCGTCTGTTACGTCGTCGTCGAGGAGGGTGTCGATGAGACCAAGCCGCTACGCGAGGAGGTCCGCGACGTGATCGGCGCGGAGTTGGGTAAGCCGTTCCGCCCGCGCGAGGTACTGTTCGTCGACGAGTTCCCCAAGACCCAGTCGGGGAAGATCATCCGCCGGGCCGTGCAGGCCACCTACACCGGCGAGGACTTAGGCGACATGAGCAGCATCGAGAACCCCGACGCGCTGGACCGACTGGCGGACGCGCGCTGATTACTGGAGCGCCGCCATGTCGTCGCGGTCGTGAAGCAGGCGCACGTCCGCGCCGGTCCGCCGTGCGCGACTTTTCACCTCGCGGACGGACTCGACCGACTGCGAGAGGTCCCAGTTGAACGACGCCTGAAACTCCGCCTCGTACGCCTGTTTGCGGTGGGCCACGTCCGAGGCGAGGATTGTCTCCTCGCCTCCGAGGTCGACGTGGACAGACTGGTGGCCCGGTGTGTGGCCGGGGGTCGGGAACAGCACGACACTCCCGTCGCCGAACACGTCGAACTCGCCGGCCACGACCGTCACGTCGAACTCGGGCGAGCGCAGCGGCATGAAGTCGCCGTCGAGATAGAAGAGGTCCTGAATCGGGACGGGCCAGAAGGCGTGGCGGAGTTCGTCGCGGCGCACCAGCACCTCGGCGTCTGGAAACAGGTCGACGTGGCCGGCGTGGTCGGAGTGGAGGTGCGTCAGCACGAGGTAGTCCACCTCTTCGGGAGCGTAGCCCGCCTCAGCCAGCTGTGCGCGCGGATGCATCGACTCGTCGTGCTCGATGTACGGGAGGAAATCCTCCATGAACGCCGCGCCCGTCATCCCGTAGTTCGCCGGGTCGTCGAGCAGGTCGTGGCTAAGCCCCGTATCGACGACCACGGTTCCTTCCGAGTGGTCGATGACGTAGAAGGGACAGCCGGCCTCGTACGGCTCGCCGGGGTCCTGTAGCTGGACGAGGAAGCTGTTGTCGAGACTCCAGTTCGCCGTGTTGAACGCCTGTATGCCGGTTGCTGGCATACGCCGTGGTGTCGTGGCCGCCACCTAAATCTACGTGTCGGGGAGGCAGTGAGGTGCAGCCCACGGGTACGGTTCTTTTGTGGTGGCGACATCCTATCAGCGAAGAGCATCGTTCCGGCAGCACGTATTCTGTGCGGCCCGGTTTCCCGTGTCGCTGGCAGCAACGGGGACTACAGCATGGCATCGGGATCGACGGTCACGTCCTCCGGCCCGGCTCCGACCCCAAGGTCGGCAGTCGTCGTCGCGTCCGGGAGCAGCACCGTCGCTTCGGCCGCGAGCGGTGCGAGGATGCCCGCCGCGACGACGCCCGGGTGGGTGAGCGGGCCGCGCACCGCCACGGTATCGCCTGTGGTGAGGTCGTGTTCGCGGACGACCTGACGCGCAGCGCGGAGTAGCTCACCGTGGCTGTACGTCCGTCCGTCGGGCGCGAGGAGCGGAGCGTCCGGGGCGACGCGGTCCGGCGGCAGCGTCGGATTCTCGCTCCATACGTCCCGTTCCCAGTAGGCGACCTCCGGGTCGGCCGGCTCCGTGCCGTAGCCGACCCGGCGCGTCCCCGGCGGAGCGTCGAACTCGCCCAGTCGCTCGGTCGGGACGACGAGCGCCTTCGTCTGCTCGTTGACGGCCGCGTCGAATCCGACGACTGCGCCGAGCAGGCCCGCGCCGAGGAAGGAGAGCACGCTCTCGGGGATTGGGTCGCCCGCGACCGCGACGCGCATCCCGCCTCGGACGCCTTCGTTGCGGAAGAACAGGCCCGCCTTCCACGCGGTCGTGAGACAGCGCCGGTAGTCGTACTCGCGGTCCGCGGCCGCGTCGATGAGTGCGGACACGTCCGTCCGGCGGTCCCGCGCGAGCACGTCTCGCAGTGTCTCGGGAGTGGACACGCCGGCACTACGAACGGCGGGGCGAAAAGTCTGCGGAGCGTGAGTCCTGCACGGCGAGCGAAGCGAGCCGTAGCGGCGACCGACTAACGCGAGCCGACCGACGGGAGGCTCGCGGCTGGAGGGAGCCGCGCATATTTTCCCCAAGTTTTTGCCTGAGCGAGGCGCGGCCCCGCCGCGCCGAGCGCTGCTCCTCGTTCAGGTCTGAGGGCGTGACGACCTGCACGGTGACGTACAGGTCGCCGTGGCCGCGGCCGCGCAGGCGGGGCATCCCCTTCCCCCGAAGTCGAAACGTCTCGCCGGACTGCGTGCCGGCGTCGAGTTCCATCTCGACGTTTCCGTCGAGCGTCGGCACCTCGATTGCGTCACCGAAGACCGCCTGCGGGAAGGAGACGGCGGCGTCGAAGCGCAGGTCGTCGCCGTCGCGCTCGAAGTCGGGGTGGGGTTCGACGCGCACCTCGATGAGCAGGTCGCCGTTCGGGCCGTTGTTCTCACCGGGGGCACCCTCGCCGCCCATCCGGAGGGTTTGGCCGTCCTCGATGCCGGCGGGCACGTCGACCTGCAGGGTGGCCTCTCGCTGGACGCGGCCGTCGCCGCCGCAGGTGCTACAGGTCTCCTCGTAGAGGATGCCGTCGCCCTCACAGCGGCGACAGGTCTGGGTCTGCTGGACGCGGCCGAGCGGCGTCTGCTGGACGCGGGTGGTCTGTCCCTGACCGTTACACTCCGGACAGGTCTGGGAGTCGGCGTCCGGCGGGTGGCCGGCACCGTCACAGTCGGAACACGCCTCCGGTCGCGTCAGCGAGAAGTCGCGGCTGATCCCCTCGTAGGCCGCTTCGAGCGAGACGGTCATCCGGGTGCGCAGATCCTGTCCTTGTCGGGGGGCGTTCCGGTCGCGACCGCCGCCACCGCCGCCGAAGAACTGGTCGAAGATGTCGTTCATCCCGCCGACGTCGCCGAAGGGGTTTCCCTGTCCGCCCATGCCACCCATACCACCCATGCCGCCGCGACCGCTGTCGGTCGCCCCGCGCTTGTCGGCCTGCTCGAACCGCTCGTGGCCCATCTGGTCGTACATGCGGCGCTTCTCGTCGTCGGTCAACACCTCCTTCGCCTTCTTCGCCTGCTTGAACTTCTCCTCGGCGTTCGGGTCGTCGGAGACGTCGGGGTGGTACTCGCGGGCCTTCTCGCGGTACGCCTCTTGTATCTCCTCCTCGGAGGCGTCGCGCGAGACTCCCAGAGCGTCGTAGAAGTCCTCGCTCATTCGTTACCGATGGATAACTGGTCGAGACGTTTGAAAGGAACGGGTTCAGGCCCCCCGAGCTATGACACCCATACAAAGAGTGATAATCCTGCCACGAGTAGATATGTGTCGTGCTACCGGTGCGACTCGCGTACGGCACGACGTTCGGGGTCGCAGGGCTCCTCTGTCTCGTGGCCCTCCCGCGGACGCGCGTGCTCTCCGATGTCGACACCAGACGGGGGTTCGCCGCGCTGCTCGCTCTCTGCGGGCTCTGGGCGTGGACGACGGCCGCACAGCTGCTCGTCGACATGGTGGCGCTGAAGACGGCACTCTACACGGTGGGGCTCAGCTTCGGCTTCGCGACGATCTTCGCGTGGCTCTACTTTTGTTCGGCCTTCGCGGGTCGGCGGTTCCACCGCGAGCCAGTCCTGCAGGCGCTCGCACTGGGGATATACCTGCTCGTCGCTGGACTGAAGTTCACGAACCCGATCCACGGACGGTACTTCGTCGTGACGACCGACCCGACGCCGTTTCCGCATCTCGTCGTTCAGCGGCTTCCTCTCGACCTGACGATTACGACGTTCGCGTACGTGCTCTCGGCGGCTGGATTCTATCTGCTGTTCCGGACCCTGCGGCGGTCGGAGTACCGGACGCAGTCGCTGTGGGTGCTCGTCCTCGCCGCGGGCCTGCCAGCGGTGCCGAGCATGGCGGCGGCCGTCCCCGGCGTCGGGCTGCTCGATCTGAACTACGAGCCCATCGGCGTCGCGGTGTTCGGGCTCGGCGTGCTCTACTTCGTCGAGGAGAAGTTCGTCGCCGTCCCCCGGTTCGGCCGCGAGCGACTGCTCGACGAGATCGACGACGCCGTGCTCGTCCTCGACGGCGACGACCGCGTACTGGAGTACAACGCCGCCGCGCTCGACACCTTCCCCGCTATCCGAGGTGCCACGGGACGACCGCTCGACGAGGTCGCCCCCGAGATCGCGGCGGCTCCCGACGACGGCGACGTGCTGACGGTCCGCCGGGACGGCGAGGAGCGGTATCTCGTCTGCCGGGAGAGCGAACTGACGGTCGGGACGACGGACATCGGCACGGTGTTCGCGTTGACCGACGTGACGCGGCTGGAACGCGGCCGCCGGGAGCTTCGCCGACAGAACGAACAGCTCGACGACTTCGCGGCGGCCGTCGACCACGAACTCCGTAACACGGTGAGCCTCGTCGAGGGGTACACGGCGCTCGCTCGCGCGGAGACCGAGGACCCGGCCGCCGACGAGGCGATGGCCGTCGTCGAGCGAACGGCGGCGCGGATGACCAGCATCGTCGGCGACCTGACGACCCTCGCCCGGTACGGCCAGACGCTCGACGAGACGGTGCCGTGTCGGCTCGAAGCGGTGACACGGGTCGCGTGGAAGCGGACCGACACCGACGAGATGTCGCTGACTGTCGACGGTGACGCCACGGTACAGGCCGACCCGGATCGGCTCGCCGAACTGTTCGAGGCCGTCTTCGAGTTCGCGACCGTCAACGGGGCGGGACGGGTCACGGTCGGGTACGACGGCGACGCGCTCAGTATCGCGGGAGACGGCGGCCGTATCCCGCCGGACCAACACGTCGCCGCGATGGATTACAACGCCGCGGTCCCCTCCGCCGAGGCCCGGATGCTGCTCCCGAACGCACAGACCCTCGCGACCGTCCACGGCTGGCAGGCGGATCTCGACCCCGAGTACGACGCCGGGGTACGGCTCCACATCACCGGCGTCGACGGCGAGACCGTCGCCGGCTAACATACGCTCGCGTACAGAAATCCGCTTCAGCGAGCAGTGAAGTGGCCGGGCGGTGAACGGTACCACATGGCGACCGACACGGATCGGATGGTGCCCGTCGCGTTCCTCGACGACCTCGACGAGACGGGTCAGACTGTCGTACAGGAGAACGGCCGCGCCATCGCGCTCTTCCACCACGAAGGAGAGGTGTACGCGGTCGACAACCGCTGTCCCCACATGGGGTTCCCGCTCACCCGCGGGACGGTCGAGGAGGGGATGGTGACCTGCCACTGGCACCACGCCCGCTTCGAGTTGGCCGAGGGCGACACGCTCGACCCGTGGGCCGACGACGTGCAGACGTTCCCCGTCAACGTGCGCGACGGCGAGGTGTATCTCGACCCGGACCCGCCGAGCGACGTGCCCGCGACCGTCCGCTGGCGCAACCGCCTCGCCGACGGCCTCCACGAGAACATCACGCTCGTGATGGCGAAGGCCGTCATCGGGTTAGACAGCGCGGACGAGGGGTTCCACACGCCGGTCGAGACGGCCGTGAACTTCGGGACGAAGTACCGCGCGGCCGGCTGGGGCCGCGGGCTGACGACGCTCGGCTGTATGGCGACGCTGTACTCGCAGGTCGGGGGCCGCGACAAGCGCCGCGCGATGTTCACCGGCGTCCGCGAGGTGGCCGACGACTGCGCGGGCGAGCCGCCCCGCTTCCAGCAGTACGCCTTCGACAACCGCGACCTCTCGAAGGAGCGACTGCTGTCGTGGTTCCGCGACACGGTCGAGGTACGCGACGCCGACGGCGCGGAGCGGTGTCTGCTCACCGCCGTCGCCGCGCTCGACCCGACCGACGTGGCGGACATCCTCTTCACCGCCGCGACCGACTCCCTGTATCTCAACGCCGGTCACACGCTCGATTTCATCAACACGGCGTTCGCGACGCTGGACCACATCGGGTGGGCAGGCGACGGGGACACAGAGGAGTCGAACGCCGCGAAGGTGCTCGCATCGACGGTCGAACAGCTCACCGGCGCGACCCGCTCGGAGGAGCTGTCGTCGTGGCGCGACCCCGTCGACGTCGCGGCGCTGTGTTTCGACGCGGCCGACCGCCTCGACGACTGCGTGGCCGCCGGCGAGGGCCGGACGTGGGAGGAGCCCGACGGCTTCGTCGACACCCTGCTCTCGGACGATCCCGAAGCGATCATCGACGCGCTCACCGGCGCGATCCGCGAGGGGGCGACCCGGACCGAACTGGCCGACGCGGTCGTTCGCGCGGCCACTCGCCGGGTGGCGTGGTTCGCGACCAACAACGAGTTCAACGACTGGGACACGGTTCATCACACGTTCTCGTACGCGAACGCGGTCTACGAGGCGACGAAGCGCACGAGCACGGACGCGCTCTACCGAGGCTGTTTCGACGCCGCCATCTCCGTCTATCTCGACCGGTTCCTCAACAGTCCGCGCGCGCCGCTCCCCGACCCGGACGAGTCCGACCGCGACCCAGAGGCGATCCGTGCCGACCTGCTCGACTGCTTCGACCAGCAAGGCGAGGTGAACCGCGCCGCGTCGCTCGTCTCCGAACACTTCGACGCCGGCGGCGACCCCGCCGACCTGAAGTGCGTCATGGGTCGCGGCCTGCTCCGCGAGGACGCCGACTTCCACACGCTCCAGAACGTCACGTGGGGGCTGGAGCGGTTCGACGACGCGACCAGCGACGAAGAGCGACGGCTCGCGCTGATCGCCCCGGCGCGGTACATGGCCGCTCACTTCCCGACGCGACGCTCGAACGAGCAGACGTTCTCCATCGCGACGCGGCTCCACCGCGGCGAACGGCTCCACGAGTCGGAGTGATTCGCTTCAGCCCGTCTCGTCGCCGCTCTCCGACTCGACTACATAGATTGTCACGTCACCGCGTTCGACTGCACGGACGCCGTCGAGTTGCCCGACCGTGATGTCGCCGTAACGGGCGCGCTCGGCCGGGCCGACGTAGACGTACTCTACGCCGTACTGCCCGATAAGTCGCCGCTGGGCGGCCGGCTCGCCGGTGTAGATGGTCTCCACGTCGGCGACGCGGGCGTCGTAGGCCGCGTCGGAGCGGTACTGCGCCTCGTGGAACCAGCCGGCGACGGTCACCGCGCCGGTGAGACTCGCCGGCGCGCTCGCGCCCTTCCCCTCGCTCGATTGCCACCGATAGCCCGCTGGCGCGGCGGTCACGATAGTCGGTCGGCCCTCCAGCGAGTCGATGTAGTCGATGGCCGGGGCCTCGCCGGGGTGGCGCACCTCGACGAACGCCGTGGGAAGGTATCGCGTGGACCGCGTAGACGCCGGTCGAGAGGACGAGCAGGACGAGCAGGACGCGGCCGAACAGCGCGACTCGACGCCCGTCGAGCGCGGGGAACGCGGCGGCGTCGCGGCCGGCAGCGACCAGTCGCGTCACTGCGACGGCGGCGGCCGGGGCCCACAGCGCCCACACCTGTGCGTACGTCTTGAACACGGTGTTCAAGCGGGCGAGCCTCGTCCCCGCGTAGCTCGGCTCCGCGATGTAGACGTACTCAACGAGGACCACGAGTCCCGCACCAGCGAGGATCAGGACGGTCTCGAAGCCGACGCCGACCCGCGAGCGGAGCAGGAGCCACCCGGCGAGCAACACCGGGCCGAGCAGCGCGAACTCGATGTTCGCCAGCAGGACGCCGACCACCCCCGCGAGCGCGGGGACGGCGTAGCTCTCGGGGATCGACTCGCTGCGGAGCGTCCGCGCGGTCGCGTAGGCGATGCCGCCGCCGACGAAGGGGACGAGCAGCCACAGTAGCACGATCTGTCGGTACTTCGCCCAGGCGGGGTCGCCGCCGGCGGCCAGTCCGACGCCGACGACCGCGCCGGTGACGGTGAAGGCGGTAGCGATGGGGGGGACGGCCTCACGGACGCGAGCGGGCAGGAGCGTCCACGGCCGCGCGGGCGCGAACGTCAGTGTCAGGAACGGGAGTCCCAGCGCGAGACTCGGAAACGACCACGTGTTGACCGTGCCGAGGTAGCCGGCGAGGGGCGGTAGAAGCCCGATGACCAGCAGCCGTCGCCGTCGCGTCTCCGCCTCCGGCGTCTCCCAGTAGGCGTACAGCAGCGCGACGCCCAAGAGGAGAAACGTCGTGCTCATCATGTGGGCGTGCAGGTCGCCGTTGAGGTAGGCGAACAGCGGGAACTCGTTGATCGTCCCCTCGATGACGCGCGTCGCGTCCCAGTAGTAGAACTCGCCGGGGGTCCACGCGAGCGCCTCCGCCGGGAGGCCGAACGCGCCAACGAGCGGGCGAGCGAGCGACTCGGGCAAGGCCCAGAGGACGATCCGACCGGCGGTGAAGAGGTTCCCCGCGACGCCGAAGAGAAACGCCGCCAGTCCACCGGCGAGCCGCGGGGAAGCATCGTGGTTCGCGGCGATGGCCGCGGCGAGTCCGTAGGCGGCTGTCACGGCCGCGGCGTAGAAGCCGGCGAGCGCGAGATTGTACGCGTAGCGGGCTGGCGTGGCCGTCAGCCGCGCGAGCAGCGCGGCGAGCACGTGACCGCCGTAGTAGTAGCGGACCGACTCGCCGGCGAACCACATGTCCTCCGGCGGGAGGG
>PXSB01000045.1 GCA_003023185.1 Halobacteriales archaeon QS_9_67_17
GTTGAGTCCGACGTACAGGTCGGCGTCGATGGGTGCCCCCTCCGACTTCCGGCGGATGTAGTTGTTGACCGTCGACTCGGGGGTGACGTACTCGACCGTTGCATCCGGATACGTCGCCTCGAACTCCTCCTTCAGCCACGGACCGGCCGGTCCCTCACCCTCGACCCACGAGGGGTACGTCGCGACGGTGAGCGTGCCGCTCGGATCGCCGCTACCGGTGAATCCCGTACATCCGGCGAGCGCGGCGCTCGCCCCGCCGACGGCCGCGAGATACCCTCGTCGCGTCAGACGCGTCGTTCGTGTCATTACCGGGTAGTTCCACCGGGTGTTTGATAAGGAGCGCGGAAACGACCGGGCCGGGCGACGTGACGGCAGCCTTCTGTCGCTGCCGAAAACGTTACTCTCGGGGGCCGACAGATGCTGTCGTGTCCCGTCCCGTCCGTCGGTACGTGCTCGCGGCCGTCCTCGTCGGCCTGCTCGCCGTCACGGCGCTGGTGTTGCAGGACGTCATCGTCACGGCCTTCTTCGCGATCACCGTCGCGTACGTGGTGTATCCGCTCCACCAGCGCCTCCAGCGACGCGGGCTCTCGCGACGACTGGCCGCAGGTATCATCTCGGCGGGCGCGTTCGGTATCGTCCTCTCGGCGCTCGGCCTCGCCGGTCTCGCGCTCTACCGGCGACGCACCGCCATCGTCGCGCTGGTAACGGACCTTCCCAACGACTTCTCGGTGACGTTCGCCGGTCAGATGTACCGGATCGAGACGGCGACGCTCGTCGATCCAATCGTCACCGGCCTCCAGCGCATCGCGGTCAACGTCGCACAGTCGACGCCGGTGCTCGTCCTGAAACTCGGGTTGTTCGGGGTGTTGCTGTTCGGCCTGCTGCTCCGACCGAAGGCGGCCGGCACGGCCGTGTTCAACGTCGTGCCAGAGGGGTATCACGATGTCGTCAGGCGGTTTCATGGCCGGACGCGCGACACCCTCTACGGGATCTACGTCCTGCAGGCGGCGACGGCAGCGGCCACGTTCGTCGTCGCGTTCGGCACGTTCGTGGTACTCGGCTATCCCGCGCCCGTCACGCTCGCGGTCGGCGCAGCCGTCCTCCAGTTCGTCCCCGTCGCCGGGCCGGGCATACTACTGGCCGCGCTCGCGCTCGCCGACTTCCTCGCGGGGAATGTCATGCGGGCGCTGCTCGTGGCGCTCGTCGGCGGCATCGTCGTCGGCCTGCTTCCCGACGTAGTCATCCGGCCACGGCTCGCGAGCTACGAGATCACTCAGTGACGAGTTCACCACCCTCTCGCTCCCACTCCGTCAGCGACCCCTCGTAGAAGGCCAACTCGGAGTAATCAAGGTGGCGAAGCACGGTGTAGGTGTGGCTGATGCGCCGGGCGGTGTTACAGTAGAGGACGATCCGGTCCTCGGGGTGGATGCCCCTCTCGGTCAGCAGGTCACCGAGCGTCGCCTCGGGCTTTATTCCCCGGTCGTCGCCGACGAGTTCGCGCCAGTCGAGTCGGATCGCCCCCTCGATGTGGCCCTCTTCGTACTCCTGCGTCTCGCGGGTGTCGACCAGCGTCGCGCCGCCCTCGATGGCCTCCCGAACCGCCGCCATCGGGATGAGCGGGCCGTCGGTGTCGAACGTCGCCTCGTAGGTGGCCGGCTCGGGAGTCGGCTCGTCGCTCGTCGTCTCGTGGTCGCGCTGCCACGCGGAGAAGTCGCCGTCGAGCAGATGCAGCTCGGAGGGGTCGTGGCCGTACAATTCCGCGGTGACGAGCAGTCGGGCCGCGAACACGCCGTGGTGGTCGTCGTACGCGACGACGCGGTCGTCGGTTCCGATTCCCGCAGACTCCATCAGGTCGGCGAAGCGGTCCGCGCCGGGGAGCTTCCCCGCCTCGCCGTCGTCGCCCCGGAACTCGTCGAACGGGACGTTGACCGCGCCGGGCAGGTGGCCGATGCCGTCGAACTCCCACGCGTCGCGCACGTCGACGACACGCACCACGTCCAGCCGGTCGGCGAGTCCCTCCGCGGAGACGACCACGTCGTTCATACCGGAGGGTCGCTCCGACGGCGCTTCAACCCGGCGTCACCGACGCGGTTCGGCACCACTCCACGCTACCGACAAAAGTTGCCGATTCAGAACCGAACCATCCGTCCGTGGCCGTCGGCTTGGCGTCTCGGATAGAACTCGGAGGCGGTTCTGTCTGGTCGTGGCGGTCGCGACGGATGCGGCAACAGTATCCGGTAGACGGGAGCGGTGGCCGAACTGGCCGAGGGGAAGAGCGATATGTGATGGCCGCGTTAATACAGAGTGTATCATGACTGATTACGCGAAGGACGCGCTCGTATCCGCCGACTGGGTGGAAGGGCATCTCGACGAGTTCCAGAGCGACGACCCCGACCACAGGCTGGTCGAGGTCGACGTGGACACGGAGGCGTACGACGAGGCGCACGCGCCGGGGGCAATCGGCTTCAACTGGGAGACCCAACTACAGGACCAGACGACCCGCGACATCCTCACGAAGGAGGACTTCGAGGACCTGCTCGGGAGCCACGGCATCAGCGACGACTCGACGGTCGTCCTGTACGGTGACAACTCCAACTGGTTCGCCGCCTACACCTACTGGCAGTTCAAGTACTACGGCCACGACGACGTGAAGCTCATGGACGGTGGCCGCGAGTACTGGGTCGACAACGACTACTCGACCACCGAGGAGGTGCACGAGTTCTCGGCCGTCGACTACGAGGCCTCCGGCCCGCGCGAGTCCATCCGCGCGTACCGCGATGACGTAGAGAACGCCGTCGAGCGCGGTATTCCGCTCGTCGACGTGCGCTCGCCCGAGGAGTTCTCCGGCGAGATCCTCGCGCCGCCGGGCCTGCAGGAGACCGCCCAGCGCGGCGGTCACATCCCCGGCGCACAGAACATCTCGTGGGCGGCCGTCACGAACGACGACGGCACGTTCAAGGACGCCGACGAGATCGAACAGTTGTACGCCGAGAAAGGCATCGACGGCGACGGCACGACCGTCGCGTACTGCCGGATCGGCGAGCGCTCGTCGGTCGCGTGGTTCGCGCTCCACGAGCTGCTCGGCTACGACGACACCATCAACTACGACGGCTCGTGGACCGAGTGGGGGAACCTCGTCGGCGCGCCCGTCGAGACAGGGGAGGCCGAGTAGGCTCTGCCTACGAGGCCTCGGAAACGCCTACCGTCGCGTTTATTCAGGCCCCTCTACAAGCCGAGGCCATGCAACGGATCCACGCCCGCTACCCGTTCCTGTCGGCCGCTCGCGAGGCCGTCGAGGCGGCGGACGTGGACCTCGCGTCCGTCGTCCGCGAGGGCGGCGCGCCGGTCGAGCGGGGCGTCGAGCGGGTGGAGCGCGCGCTCGTCGACGGGACGGTCGCCGCGAACCGGTCGTGGAGCGCCCGCGCCGAACTGCTCTCGTATCCGGTCGCGCGTGTGCTCGTCTCGCTGGTGGACGTACCCGGTGCCGTGGAGAAGTACGCCCGCGCCGAGGCGACGCTCGCCTACGAGCGGTTCACCGACGACTTCGACGAGGAGACGCAGCTGAAATCCACGGAAGACGGCACGCTGTCGCTCGACGCGCTGCTTTCCGACTTCGACGCCGGGGGCGACGTGCGACCGACCGGCGATGGGACGTTCGCGGTGCGCGTCGGCACGTATCTGGAACTCGCCGCGCCGCTTTCGGGCACGCGCTGGCGGCTCGCAACGCGCGTGCTCGACGACGGCGACGTAACTGCCTCGCGGCGCGAACTGTACGAACTGCTCCGCGAGGCGGTCCGGGTCCGGGTCGCCGACGGCCTGCCGCTGTCGGTGCCTGACCCAATCGCCGGTGCGCTCGACACGGAGGTGGCAGACCTTCACGACACCCTCGCGCCAGTCGAGCGGACGGACGGCGTCGACCGGTTCGAGCCGTCGGCGTTCCCGCCCTGCGTGCAGACGCTCGTGGCACGGGCACGAGACGGCGAGACGAGCGCGACCGGCCGGTTCGCGCTGTTGACATTTCTCGCGTCGACCGGCGCGGAGTTCGAGCGGGTGGCGACGCTACTGGACGATGCCTCTGTGGACCTCCGCGAACAGTACGAGCGACTCGCGGGCGATGACGCGCAGTTCGCCCCGCCGTCGTGCGAGACGATGCAGTCGAACGGCGACTGCTACGACCCGGACGAACTGTGCGAGACGATCAACCATCCGCTCGCCTACTACGAGCAGCGACTGGAACTGGTCGAAGGGGAGTGACGCGGCGCCCTCGTCGCGCACGATGACTGCCGTCTCGTTGCGACGCGAATGCGACTTCCCCCACGACTGGGAGTGTTCAGACGAATGGGTCGCCGCTCAACTGGGTAACTGCGGTGCGTGGGACTGAAAGGGGCCGTCGGCTCGGCGAACCCGGACGACGCAAGCACGCGACCGGAGGGAGCGCGCGCAGCGAGGCCCGGGAGTCGAGCCGACGGGGGCTTTCTACACCGTGTTGTCGGAATATTCCCCGAAGCCACCCTCATGCGACCTTGACCCACGGCTGGATAGAAACCTTAAGGACTGAACCACAACTTCGGGTCAACAATCGAATCATATGAGCGAACTGGACCACGGCTACGACCACACGGCGGTCGAACGACGCTGGCAGGAGCGGTGGGACGACGCGGACGCCTACCGGACGCCCGACGACGCGGAGGAGCCGACGTACGTGCTCGGGATGTACCCGTACCCCTCGGGACAGCTCCACATGGGTCACGTCCGAAACTACACCATCACCGACGCGTACGCGCGGTTCCGGCGGATGCAGGGAGGCGACGTGCTGCATCCGATGGGGTGGGACGCGTTCGGGCTTCCCGCCGAGAACGCCGCCAAGGAGCGCGACTCGAACCCCCGCGACTGGACCGTCGATTGCATCGAGACGATGAAGGGCCAGATGGAGTCGATGGGGTTCGGCTACGACTGGGATCGTGAGGTGACCACCTGCGAGCCGGAGTACTACCGGTGGAATCAGTGGCTGTTCGGCCTGTTTCACGACGCCGGCCTCGTGGAGCGGCGCGACGCCGACGTGAACTGGTGTCCCTCCTGCGAGACGGTGCTCGCGGACGAGCAGGTGGAGGGCGACGAGGAACTCTGCTGGCGCTGTGACACGCCCGTCGCGGAGCGGGAGTTGGCCCAGTGGTTCCTGGAGATCACCGAGTACGCCGACGAGCTGCTGGACGAGATCGACCACCTCGACGGATGGCCCGACTCCGTCCGCGAGATGCAGCGCAACTGGATCGGTCGACAGGAGGGGACGCGGCTCCCCTTCGAGGTCAACGGCCCGGGCGTCGAGGAGCGCACCGTCGAGGCGTTCACCACCCGCGCGGACACCGTCTACGGCGCGACGTTCTTCGCGCTGGCTCCCGGCCACGAGATCAGTCAGCGACTCGCCGAGACCGACGAGACGGTCCACGAGTTCGTCCACCACGAGGCGGACCCGGACGGCGACGAGCCGAACGGCGTCCCGACTGACCTGACGGCGACCAATCCCGTCACGGGGGAAGAACTTCCCGTCTACGTCGCCGACTTCGTGCTCTCGGACGTGGGGACGGGCGCGCTGATGGGCGTCCCCGGCCACGACGAGCGCGACCACGCCTTCGCCTCGAAGCTCGGCATCGACATCGACCCCGTGATCGCCCCCGACGCCGACGACGTGCCGGACGTAAGCGAGCACGCCTACACCGAAGACGGCGTCCTCGTCGACAGCGGCGCGTACAGCGGCCTCGCCTCGGCGGACGCCCGAGAGCAGATCACCGAAGACACCGACGGTGCGACGTTCCACACCCAGTACCGACTCCGCGACTGGGGCATCTCCCGACAGCGCTACTGGGGGACGCCGATTCCAGTCGTCCACTGTGACGACTGCGGCCCGGTGTTGGTGCCCGACGAGGAGTTGCCCGTCGAACTCCCGGCGTTCATCAACACGACCGGCAACCCCCTCGATGCGGCCGAGGAGTGGAAGCAGACGACCTGTCCCGACTGCGGCGCGCCCGCGACCCGCGAGACGGACACGATGGACACGTTCGTCGACTCCTCGTGGTACTTCCTGCGGTACGTCTCGCCCGAACTGGAGGCGACCCCGTTCGACGCCGAGCGGGCCGACGACTGGATGCCCGTCGACCAGTACGTCGGCGGCATCGAACACGCCGTGATGCACCTGCTATACTCGCGGTTCTTCCAGAAGGTGTTGGCCGACGAGATGGGGCTGGACCACCGCGAGCCGTTCACCAACCTGCTGGCACAGGGGATGGTCCAGCTGGAGGGGTCGAAGATGTCGAAGTCGAAGGGAAACACCGTCTCTCCGCAACGCATCGTCGAGGAGTACGGCGCGGACACGGCCCGGCTGTTCATGATGCAGGCCGCCCAGCCGGACCGCGCCTTCGACTGGACCGAGGAGGGCGTCCGGTCGACGCGGGCGTTCCTGAACCGCCTCCACGGAGACGTGACGCGATTCGTGCGCTCTGAGGCCACGGGCGAACGCGACGCGACGGCCGCCTACCTGCGCGACGAGATCGACGCGGCCATCGACGTCGCCACCGCCGAGTACGACGACCTGACGTTCAACGTCGCGACCCGCGAGGCGCAGTCGCTGGCCCGGACCGTCCGCGGCTACGTCGACTACGTCGACGAGCCACACGCCGACACCGTCGAGCGGGGGCTGCGCGTCGTTGTGAAGCTGCTGGCCCCGGTCGCCCCCCACGTTGCCGAGGAACTGTGGGACGAACTGGGGTACGAGGGGCTGGTCGTCGACGCCGACTGGCCGGAACCGGCAGCCGACACAGCTGACGCTGCCGCGCGTCGCCGCCTCGTGGAGAACACCCGCGAGGACATCCGCGACATCGTCGACGTGGCGGGCATCGAGGACCCGGCCCGCATCGACGCGGTCATCTCCCCGGCGTGGAAACACCGCGCGCTGGAGATCGCCGTCGAATCCGACGCGCCGAACGTCATCTCGGCGATCATGGAGGACTCGGAGATCCGCGAGCAGGGCGATGCCGCGGCCGACTACGGCCAGTCGCTGCAGGCGGAACGCGAGGCGCTGACCCGCGCGCTCCCGCCGGAACGGGAGTACGAGGCGCTGAACCGGGCGACGTGGCTGATCGAACGGGAGTTCGACGCCGACGTGCGCGTCCTGCCGGCCGAGGAGGCCAACGACTCGGCCGTCGCGGAGGCAGAACCCGGCCGTCCGGCAATCGAGATCCACGAGTAACCGTTCGGTCGCCCATCGCTCTGTTGCCGGACTTCGACGGCCGGAACGGTTCCTTCCGGCGATACATCAGGTGTTATTCATCGATATTATTGCGAAACTTAATGTAGCTGCTGACAGATAGACTCGCCCGATGCTGGATGTCTCCTCGGAGGAGATGACGGAGGGGAATCTCCTCCGGTCTCTCCTCGTTCTCGCGGTGCCGCTGCTGGCGCAAAACGTCGTCCTCGTCGTCCAGCAGATCGTCGACGTGGTGTTTCTCGGACGGCTGAGTCCGGAGGCGGTGGCCGCGGTCGGCTTCACCGCCCCGCTCGTCGGGCTCGCGCTGGTGATCTCCTTCGTCGCGTTCGTCGGCACGCAGGTGGTCGTCTCGCGTGGCTTCCTCGTTGCGCGCCCGCTACTGGAGCTGTTCACCTCGGTCCGGCCGGGGGATCAGGCTGGCCTCCTCGATTTCGCGGTGGAGTACTTCTCCGTGTACGCACTGGGACTCCCGCTGCTCGCGTTCACGGACACGCTGGAGAACGGCGGCTTCGTCGCGTGGGGGGACTCCCGGGCCTCGCTGTATCTGAATCTCGTCGCGCTCGGCACGAACGTGATCCTCGACCCGCTGCTCATCTTCGGTATCGGGCCGTTCCCGCGGCTGACCGCCGCCGGAGCGGCGCTGGCGACGGTGCTCGGCTCGCTCGCTGGCGCTATCGTCGGCCTGACGTTCGTCGCCCGCGGCCGTAACGACGGCATGTTGCGCCGCGCGGCCGCGACGGTCGACCCCGAGGCGATCCGCGACATCCTCAGCGTCGGCGGTCCGGTCGGCGCCCAGCAGGGTATCCGCCAGCTCATTCGGCTCCCGATCTATCTGCTCGTGTTCTTCGGGGGCGGGGCCGCCGGCCTCGCCGCGTACACCGTCGGCGCGCGCGTCGCGACCATCGCGTTCGTTCCGCCACAGGGGCTTCAGCAGGCCGCACAGAGCGTCATCGGACAGAACCTCGGGGCCGGTAACGCGAGTCGCGCGCGCCGCACCACGTGGCTGGCCGTCGCCGTCGCCGCCGGTGCGCTGGCGGTCATCGGCGTCGCACAGTGGCTGATTCCCGGCGTCATCGCGACGACGTTCGCGCCGACGCTGTCGGGCGAGGCGCTCACGCTCACGGTGCAGTATCTCACGATCCTCGCGTACGGCTATCCGGCGTTGGGTGCCATCTACACCTTCGAGGCGGGGTTCAACGCCGCCGACCGCTCGAAGGTGAGCTTCGTCTCGACCCTGCTCCAGTACGGCGGCGTTCGGCTCCCCATCGCGGCGGCCGGCGTACTTTACCTGACGGTCGGCGTCACGGCCGTCTTCTGGGCGGTCACCATCTCGAACGTCGGGGCTGCGCTGTGGCTCGCCGCCTACTACCGCTACTCGGTTCACGGCGGCATGATGCGCCACGCGGCGGCCGACCCGACCGAGACCGAGGAGTCGGATGTCGCCGAGGCGGCGTGAGTGGCAACCCCTTTGTTTGCCCCGTTCCGGGGTGTCGGTAGTGGCATCGACCTACGACGTCGCGGACGCGGTGCCGGAGTTCGCCGACGCGTTCGGCTTCGACGAGTTCAATCGGATGCAGTCGGCCGCACTGCCGGCGATTCTCGACCGCGACGACAACGTCGTCGTGAGCGCGCCGACGGCAAGCGGCAAGACCGCGCTCGCGGAACTCGCCATCTGTAAGACGCTCGCCGCCGGCGGGACGGCGCTGTTTCTCGCGCCGCTGCGCGCGCTCACCAACGAGAAGGAGGCCGAGTGGGATCGCTTCGAGGAGATGGGCTACTCCGTCTACGTCGTGACGGGCGAGCGCGACCTCAATCCGCGCCGCGCCGAGCGCGCGGACATCCTCGTGATGACGCCGGAGAAGGCCGACTCCGCCACCCGGAAACACGATACCAGTCGCTACTCGTTCGTCACGAGCGTCGACTGCTGTGTCATCGACGAGGTGCACCTGCTCGACTCCGACGAGCGCGGGGCCGTGTTGGAGGTGACCGTCGCCCGGCTTCGCCGGCTCTGTGATCCCCGCATCGTCGCGCTGTCGGCGACGATGCCGAACGTCGACGACGTGGCCGCGTGGCTCGACGCGCCCGAGGCGTGCACCTTCGAGTTCGGCGATGACTTCCGACCCGTCCCCCTGCACCCGAGCGTCGAGACGTACGCCTCCGGCGAGAACGCCTTCCAGGACAAGTACCGCCGGCTCTACCGCGCGCTCGATCTCGCCCAGCCACACGTCGAGGCGGACGGACAGGCGCTCGTGTTCGTCTCCTCGCGACAGGACACGGTGCAGGCGGCGAAGAAGGCGCGGGACGTGCTCGCCGAACGCGACATCGACATCGGGGCGCGCGGCGACTACGACCTCCACACGGCGGCGAGTGACCTGCGCAACGAGACGCTCCGGCAGTCAGTCGTCGACGGCGTCGCTTTCCACCACGCCGGGCTATCACGCGAGGACAAGAACGCGGTCGAGGAGTGGTTCAAGCAGGGGAAGGTGCAGGTACTTTTCTCCACTTCGACGCTCGCGTGGGGCGTGAACCTCCCCGCGCGGTGTGTCGTCATCCGGGACACGAAGCTCCACGACCCGCTGGAGGGCGAGGTGGACATGAGTCCGCTCGACGTGCTCCAGATGCTCGGGCGGGCGGGCCGGCCCGGCTACGACGACAAGGGCCACGCGCACGTCATCTGCGAGGGCGGTGACGCGGCGCGCTATCGCGACCTGCTGCGCGACGGCAAGGAGATAGAGTCACGGCTCGCCGCCGAACTGGAGGCCCACCTCAACGCGGAGATAGCCCTCGGCACGGTGCGCGACCTGGACGACGTGATGGGGTGGCTGGAGACGACGTTCTACTACGTCCGCGCGCAGTCGGCCCCGGAGCAGTACCAGTTCGGCGGCAAGCTCCGCGAGCGCGTCCGCGAGACGCTACAGGAGCTCGTCGCGGGTGGCTTCGTCGAGACGGACGCCGAACTCCGCGTTGAGGGGACGCCGCTCGGCCGTCTCACCTCGAAGTTCTACCTCCGATTAGAGACGGCCGAGGCGTTCAAACGGCTGGCAGACGGCGCCGTCGATGGTGACGGCGAACTCACCGACGACGACGTACTGCGAGCGGTGGCGGACGCGGCGGAGTTCGACAGCGTGAGTGCGCGCCGCGACGAGCGCGATGCGGTGCGTGCCGTCCTCGCTGACGGCGACGACCTCGACCCCGGCAACCGGAAGGTGCTCGCAATCCTACAGGCGTCGATGGACGGCACCACGCCCGGCGAACTCCAGTCGGACGCGTGGGTGATCCGGCAGAACGCCCTCCGGCTGGTCGCCGCGCTCCGTGAGTTCCTCGAACGGTTCGCCGGCCCACACGCGGCCAACGTCACTCGTCGCGTTGAGGCGCGCGTTGAGAACGGCATCTCCGCGGAGGCGGTCGGCCTCACCGCCATCGACGGCGTCGGAACGGGCCGCGGCTCGAAGCTCGCGGCGGCCGGACTGACGACGCCGGCGGACGTGCTCGCGGCCGGCGTCGAGGGACTCGTCGACGCCGGGCTCTCCGAGCGACATCACCGTGCACAATACGGGCGAGGGTGCAAAAGCCGGCGTCCGCGTCACCGTCAACGGCGTCGAGATGACGACCGACTCCCGGTATCTCGGCGAGACGACGGTCCCCGTCGGCGTCTTCGGCGGCGACCCGGACGAGTTGACGTTCCGCGTCACGGTGGCCTTTGCCGACCTGCCGCTCGCGCCCGTCACCGAGACCCGAACCGTTCGGGTGGAGTAGCACCGTCCGCCAGCGTCACGCTTAGGCCCGAACGCACCGAGGGTAGCGTATGGCCGACCGAATCATGCGCGTGAACGCGTACACGACGCTGGATCTCGTCGACGCGGAGGCAGAGGGCCACGGCTTCGACGAGTCGGCGTACGCGACGGTGAACGTCACCTCGCCCCGACACGACCCCGACCACGTCGAGTTCGCACTGGAGCTCGACAACACCGAACTGGAGACGCTGTCGACACACGCCGACCGACTCCGACTCGACCCCGAGCAGGCGCGGGAACTCGCCGCCGCGCTGAAGGAGGAAGCCGACGCCGTCGAGGCGGCGACGGAGTAGCCTGCCGAGGTTAGTGCTCTGAGTTATCGAGTACCAGAGACGGCATCGTCTCTCGGACGAAAAGTAGCCCGTCGAACGCCTCAGGGAGGATTCGAACCGCGTTGTGGGCTGCCTGCCCGTCCTTTTCATTCTCGGACGGACCGTCGGAACCGTAGTAAACCGCACCGAGTTCTCGCTTGGCTCGTGGCTGGGTAAGCCACTCCTCAAGCCGGTCGTCCGCACGGTCAGTGGCAAAATCAAAAAATGCAAGACCGTGATCGGTCGCGCTGAACACGCGGGTGATCGAGTTCTTCGGTGGCGCATCCAGCGACCACGTGTCGAGTTCGCTCTCAGATGACAGTCCGACCCCAATCGCCCGGAAGGAGCCACGAAGAAAGTCGAAACCGAGCGCGAAGTACTCGTCACCGTAGCGATCAGCGAGATGACTCCCCAGTGACGGCGCTCGGTCGGCCGTTGCACTGAAATTCGCTGTCCGACAGACGTGGGCATCATGTGCCCAGAGGACAGCAGTATCGGTGCCCTCGCGGTTTAGTATCCACGAGAGGTTCTCCGCCATCGCCTCGTCCCGAACGATCATCGAGTCTTGTATCCCATCGGTCTCACGAGCGACGCGACGCTGCCGTGCCTGCTCGACGACGCGGAGACAGCGCCGAGCCATCATCGTCTCCCGCTCGCTCATTGCGGCCGCGAACGCCTCTCTACGCTCCTCGAACACAGTTCCGAGTCGGTTGAGTAGTCGCTCGGTCGCCTCGGGGTCGTGGTCGCTCATGTACTGGTCGTTGGTGTTACCCTCGTCGTCCGCCGCAGCGAGGTCTACCCGTAGCTCATCGCGGAGACTTGGGTCAGCGTCGGTGAGAAATTCGTCGAGGTAGTTGATCGCTCCGGCCGTGTATTGGGCGTCGATACCGTAGAACCGAACTCGGTCGTCGAGCGGTCGGCCAGCGTTGAACTCGCGGAGCCACTCTACCAGTGCGAGTACGGCTTCGGTCCGCCAAGTCCAGAAGTGCGTCCCAGCAAGAGCTTCGTGTGGGTCGCCTTCACCGTGGACGATGTACGTATCGAGCGCCATCGCTTCGGGGAGGTTTGCCTCCATCGTGAACAGTCGCAAGCCCTGCTCTTCGACGAGATACCTGACGAGCCGATGTTTGAGTCGGAAAAACTCCCTCGTCCCGTGGGTCGCCTCACCGAGGCCGATGATGCGGGCGTCCGTGAGCGCGTCACCTATCGGATCGAGATCGGCGTGGTCAGCGGTCGGGTCAGTCGTCGCGAGTTCGACACTGCTGCACTGGAGTTGTGCAGCGAGTTCGTCGGTCGAGGTGTGATCGGGCGTGGTCGGTCCTTCTGTTGGTGTGTCGTCCGTCATTGGTGGTGTGTCTGCGATGGTCGAAAGCGGGTCGTGCCACACCCATCACGACCGGAGCAGTCGCTAGTTGGTGTGGAAGCCAGATTCGCCCGCGGGTGCCATCGCTACGAGTGAACGAGCACCGTGGAGTGAGGCGAATCCCACTCAGACGTGACGCAAGTGCATTCTACAGTCGCGAGTAATGACACTCGTTATTAAAGAATTCGGAGGGAGCATCCAACCACCGCGAGTATCGTTGAGACGGTTAATTCACGCTCTCGGTGTCGGTGCATCGGTCAGTAGCGTATGGATCGCAACTCACCGGGTTATGACGTGATCCGCGCCGTCCGTCAGCGCGTCTCGGACGGCCTGCTCGATTAGACGCCGAACAGGTCCACGATGTCGTCCCACCCGTCGGCGACGGGCGCTGGCTCACAGGCGCTTGGGTCGGAGTACGGCTGTCGGACGAGCACGCCGGCTGTGCCCGCATCGAGCGCGTTGGCCACGTTCGCGTGGTAATCGTCGAGCAGTACGTCGCCGTCCAGCCGGCCCTTGTTCGCCGGCACGTCGTGGACGAACCGGTCGTAGGGAACGTCCTGCTCGTCGAGCCACGCCTTCGAGACGGCGTGTGTCTCCGGAATCCGGTGGGTCGCGACGTGAATCTCGTAGCCGGCATCGGAGAGCGCGGTCACCCCGTCGACGGCCCCCGGTATCGGGTCGAGCGAGCCGAGGAACCACTCGGGGCGTTCCTGCATCAGCTCGTCGATAGTCTCGCCGATGTGTGCGTGCGGCGCGGGGTCGGGGACCGGCCACGACCACGCATCAATCTCCGCGGGTGTGATGTCGACCCCGTGGGCGGTGTCGAGATACTCACAGACGCGGGGGAGCTGGTCGGCGACCGTCCCGTCGAGATCGACCAGCAGGGTCGCGTCCGGATCGGGAAGCATAGCTGGCCTGCGCGCGCCGCGAGTATCGGCGTTACGACTCGTCACAGCTCCACTCGCTCCCCGCGTTCGGGTGCCGTCGCGTCGAATCCGTCGGCGCGCAGCTCCTCGGCGAACGCGACACAGCGGTCGCCGTGGTTGACGAGCACCCGCGCGTCCTCGTACGCCGAGAGGAACGCTCGGAGTCCGTCGTGGTCAGCGTGTGCCGAGAGGTCGAAGAACTCGCGGCGGGCCGCCACCGGGGGCCGACGGCCATCGAGCGTTGCGCTGCCGGTCTCCAGCAGGTCGCGGCCGGGCGTCCCCTCCACCTGATAGCCGGAGAAGGCCACGAGGTTCGTCGGGCTGTCCGCGATGGCGGGGACGTACGTCATCGCCGGCCCGCCAGTGAGCATCCCGCTCGTCGTGACGACGACGGTGTTCGTGTCGGCAATTCGGCGGCGCTGGCCGTCCCGCCCGGTGACGGTTCGCGCGTTCGTCCGCGCGCCTCGGAGCGCGTCGGCGTCGCGGACGAACTCCGGGTAGTTCACAAGTGCGTCGAGCACCTCGACGCCCATCCCGTCGACATAGCAGTCGATGTCGTTGGCGTTGCAGACGAGCAACACCTCCTGCGTGCGGCCGATGGCGAAGGCGGGGACGACGACAGTACCACCCTGAAGCGTCGTCCCGCGGACGGCCTCGGCGAACCGCTCTTCCACCCGCTCGCGCGGGGCGTGGTCCACGTCGGAGTACGTCGACTCGCAGACGACGATGTCCGCGTCCGGGCGGGCCGTCGAGCGGTCCACCAGCCGCTGGGCGTCCGTGTGGAAATCCCCCGTGTAGAGGAGCCGGTCACCGTCGTCGTCCTCGACGAGCACGTGCGCGCTGCCGGGGATGTGGCCCGCGTCGTAGAAGGTGACCTCGTAGCCGGCCGCGGCGAACGGCTCCCGGTAGCCGTGCTCGACGGAGACCTCCCCGAGCCGTCGGACCTCGTTCTCGGCGAAGGGACACCGCGGGGTGCCACCGTGGAGCTTCAGCGTGTCGCGGGCGAGCAACCGGGTGAACTCGTGGGTGGGTGGCGTCCAGTGGACTGGCGGCGGGTCACGCCCGGACAGCAGCGCGGGAACCCCGCCGACGTGGTCGAGGTGGCCGTGCGAGACGACGACCGCCTCCGGGTCACACTCCAGCGGCCACGCCGGGGGGGTCGTCGGCTTCGCGCCGTAGTCCAGCAGGAGCCGGTCGTCGACGAGCAGGGCGCTCCGGCCCACCTCTCGGGCACCACCGAGGAACCGAATGTCCATTACCGGGGGTACACTCGCTGAACGCTTTCGTCCGTCGGTTCAGGATGGGCATCTCGACGGCATCGATGACGACCGCCGTCGCTCACGCCTCCGGGAGGCGGCCACCGTCGACGGCGACGTTCTCCCCGGAGAGATAGCTCGCGTCCTCGCTCGCGAAGAAGAGGATCGGCGCGACGATATCCTCGAACGCGGCGGCCTGTCCGCGCGGGAAGCCGCTCACGTCGGAGACGGTGTTCTCGACGGCGAACGGCGAGACGGCGTTGACAGTGATACCGTCGTCCTGTGTGTCGTACGCGAGCATCCGCGTGAACATGAGCACGCCCGTCTTCGCGACGAAGTACGGGAAGTTCGACGGCGGCGTGTGTCGCCGGTCGCAGTCCGCGAAGCCGAAGTTGACGATGCGACCCCACCCCTGTTCGCGCATCGGCTCGACCGCGCGTTGCGAGCAGAGATACGTCCCGTAGAGGTTCGTCCCGAGCACGCGCTGCCAGTCGGCGAGCGACAGTTCGTCCCAGCGGCGGTCGTCGAAGTCGCCGACGCAGTTGACGAGCACGTCGACGGTGCCGAGGTCTGACTCCACGGCGTCGAACGCGGTATCGACATCCTCGGGGTCGGTCACGTCCGCCCTCACGACGGTCGCCTCGACGCCTCGCTCGCGCGCTTCGGCGGCGGTGTCGCGGGCGGCCGCCTCGCTCGTGTGGTAGTGGACGGCGACATCTGCGCCCCGGTCTGCCAGCGCGAGCAGTACCTGTCGGCCGACCCGACGTGCGCTTCCGGTCACCAACGCGACTCGTCCGGAGAGATCGGGCTGCGTCTCCATACCCACGGTTCGGGCGCCGGCGTTCAAACCTTATCGCTCTTGCCAGCGGCGCACCTGAAACCGGGCGTAGTTACCGTGGGCGGCCTCCAGCGAGCCGAGCCACCAGTTCCATCGCTCGGTGAGGTCGTGGCCCGAGTCAGCGAGGTCGCGGGCCGACCGAGCGACCGCGCGCCGCTCCGGCTCGCTCCCCCCGAACCGTTCCAGTCGTTCGACCAACGCCGCCGCGTCCATACCCCGATCTGAGGGTCGAGGGAATTTATATCACAGCCGTCTGGCGGCGCGCTGATTGCCGTGCACGAGACGGATTGACGGCTCTCGACGGGTGAGAAACGCAGAGAGATAGTGCGATTAGCGGGCGGCGGCCGCGACGCGCTCCTTCTCTTCCTTCTGGTTGACGGCGTACGTCTGCACGTCGTAGTTGGCCGCGCCGAGCAGCTGGTCCGCCAGCGCCTCCGACGCGGACGTGGTCGTCTTGAACGACGAGCCGTGGACGCCCTCGGCGAGGAACTTCAGCGCCTGATCGACGCGGCGCTGGGGGGCCACGTCCACTGCCTTCGGGACCGAGATACCGCCGTACTTCAGGCGGACGGTCTCCTCGCGCGGCCCGGCGTTCTCGACGGCGTGTACGAGCACCTGCACCGGGTTCTCGCCCGTGCGCTCGTGAACGCTGTCGAACGCCTCCCGCACGATGCGGGTCGACTGCTGTTTCTTGCCGGTGTTCTCCTCCGTCTGCATCAGGCGGTTGATCAGCCGCTCGACGACCGAGAGCTGGGACTTCTTGAACTGCTTGTTCGCGTGGCGTCCCTGCGTGTGGGCAATCGGCGTGACGGTGATGTACCGCTGCGTCGAGGGGTCGTCGTACTCGATGCCGTCGACGCTCCACTTGCCGAACAGCAGCGCGGACACCTCTTCGTCGTCGTTCCCCGCCGGTGCGTCCGGCTCGGGGGCGTCCTCCTCGGAGCTCATCGGACGGGTTTCTCCGCGTTCCCACGGACGAGCTCGATCAGCGAGACGCCGTTCACCTTCTCGACTTTGTAGTTCACGCCCGAGAGGTCGCCCATCGCGCGACCCTTCGCGCCGCCGATGCCGGCGATGGTCACCTCGTCGTGCTCGTCGATGAAGGAGATAGCGCCGTCGCCGGGACAGAAGGCGGTGACCTGCTTCCCGTTCTTGATGAGCTGGACCCGGACGCACTTCCGGATCGCGGAGTTTGGTTGTTTCGCTTCGATGCCGACCTTCTCCAGTACGATGCCGCGCCCCTGCGGCGCGCCTTCGAGCGGGTCCGACTTCTCACCGAGCCCGCGAGCGCGTCGCGCGTAATCGGAGTCGGACCACCGGTGCTGCTGGCGGTCCTTCTTGAGTTTGCGCGCGGCGTACTTGCCGTTCGCCATAGTACCGGTGTTTCCCGACCGAGCTACTTAAGCGTCTTCTTTCGGCTGGGGCACGACTGGTCAATCGAGCGCGCCCACCGCGTCGAGATGATCGCGGATCGAACGGAGAAACGTCTCGAACCGGCCGAGGTCGTGGAGCGCGTCGTGAACCGTCTCGTGATTCAACTGACGGCCGTACTGGTGGGTGAGTACGTTCCTGAATCCGGCTGCGGACGCCATCTCGGCCGCGAGCGACTCGCTCAGGATTCCACGGTTCCCGAGTTCACTCATACAGTCGGCGTTTGTCTCCGGAACCGATTCCTCATGCCTCGAAGGACCGTTCGAGCGATATCGAGACAGGCTTCGATGAGCTTCTGGAACCGCTGTTCGACGATATCTCGGACGTCGGGGTCGTCGCGGTACTCCGAGAGCGAAACGCCCTGTTTCTCACGGAGTCGCGCGATGCTGTCGGCTGCGAACTCCACGTTTGCGACGATGATCTCGGCTCGCTGGTCGTCCATCAGGATCCTGCACGCTCTAACGCACGGTCGAGCCGTGTTCGAAATTCCGAATCATTCTCGTCCACTCGGTATCTGTCCCGGAGGTCCGACAGTCGAGCGGTGTCACCGAGCAGAACGACCGCATCGCTGAGGGCGTGGCGAGCAACGCTCGGTTCCGCGTCGTCGAGGTCGACGAGGTCGATTTCGTTCCGCCCCGTCGCGGACATCAGGTCTGCGATCAGTTCCTCTCGCGCCGTTCGGTACGCCCGAACGGTTCGAAACGACTCGAAGACGACACCGACATCGACATCGCTCTCCCCGTGGAATTCGCCTCGGGCGGCCGACCCGAACAGCACGGCGAACTCGACTGGGTGGTCACACAGGACGGACCGAACTGCTTCGGTATCGACCGGGGTGTCGGCGTCGG
Source organism: Halobacteriales archaeon QS_9_67_17 (assembly GCA_003023185.1). Lineage (GTDB taxonomy): Archaea > Halobacteriota > Halobacteria > Halobacteriales > Haloarculaceae > Halosegnis. The sequence goes on from PXSB01000045.1 coordinate 18,029, forward strand.
CCGCGATCATAGTGGGCATACAACGGACGAGCACAAAAGCGTTGACCGACTCGAAGGGGCGGTGTTCAGATAAGCGAGTCGTCGCTCGACCGAGAAACCGTGCTGGGCGGGACCGAAAGGGGCCGGTCGGTACGGGAAGCACGGCGACGAAAGCACCGCAGCGGGCCGGAGGCCCGTGAGGCGCGCAGCGAGATCTGCGAGCGGCCGTGGGCCGCTCGCACGGCCCGGCTTTCTACACTGTGTTGTCCGAATAGTCTCCGAACTCACTCTTATCTGAACACTACTCTCAAAGGTGGATTCTTCCCCTCTCCGCTCACGGCGTTCACTCGGTCGGGCATCACGCCAACTCCACGTCGTCGAGCCCGTAGTACGCCGCGCCGAGGAGCCGTGCCAACCGGATTCGCTTCCCCCCGGTCCCGATGGCGAGTCCGCGCTCGTCTTCGGGCACCTCGACGTACGCGACGCCGCTGTCGCTGACGGTCACGTTCGTCACGTCGGCGGGCGCGAGCGCGTTCGCCAGCAGGCCGGGCGCGTCGCTCGCGTACCCGACGACGACCACCGGCCACCCCAACGCTGCCCGGAGCGCGCCGCCGTCCGCGGCTATCGCCTCCTGCGACCCCGTGGGCGCGAGTACGACCACCCGCTCGTCGTCGGCGTCGAACAGCGCGTCGACCGGCTCCGTCCCCGTCTCCTCGGCGACCGTCTCCACCACCGACTCCGGCTCGGGGACGAGTTCGACGGCGTCCACGTCGAAGTGGCGATCCGCCAGCCGCTCGGCCATCTCGATGTTGCGCCCGTCGCGGCCGATGGCCGCCCCGAAGTCGGCGGCGTTCACCTCCGCGTACGCGACAGCCTCCGTCCCGTCGTCACCCTCGCGCTCGCCGACGGACACGTCGTACACCGGCGCGGGCCGCAGCGCGTTCGCCACGAACGTCGCGGTCCGCCCCTGCGGGCCGATGGCGTCGGCCATCTCGCCGGCCGCGACGACGAACACCACACGGTCGTCGTCGCGCACGCAGTCGCGCACCGTCGCCCTGGATTCTTCCTCGAAGAAGCCGATGAACTGGCGGTCCTCGTCGGAGAGCCGTATCACACGTCTGCTTCGAGTCGGCGCGGTAAAAACAGTGGTCTACGCTAGTCGTCGGCGCTCTCGGGTGACGCGCGGCGCGACCCCATCCGCAGGTCCACGTCGCCCGTACCGAGCTTGATCGGCTTGCCGACGATGACGTTCTCCGTGACCCCGTCGAGGGCGTCCACCTCCCCGTGGATGGCGGCGTCGAGCAGGTGGTTGACGGTCACCTCGAAGGCGGCGCGCGCCAGCACGGACTCCTTGCTGCCGGAGATGCCGTGCCGACCGATAGACTCGATTTCGCCGCGGTTCGTCATAATGTCCGCGACGAGCATCAGGTGGCGGACGTTCACGTTGTCCAGCCCCTGCTCTTCGAGCGTGTTCTTCGTCTCGTTGATCAGCGCCTCGCGGGCCGCCTCGATGCCGAGTTCGCGGTGGATCTCGTGGATGTTGTTACACGTGGTCCGCGACGGGTCGACGCCGTCGATCTCCAGCACGTCGCCGAAGGCAGAGCCCTCGGTGTAGAGGACGAACTCTTCGGTGCCATCATCAAGCTCCTCCTTGCGGATGACGACACGCGTGATATCCTCGATCCCCTTGAACACGATGTCGCGCAGCTCCTCGACGAGCTGGAGCAGTTCGCGATACGACGGCTGGTCGGGACCGAACTCGACGACCGTCGGCTCCGGTCGGGTGGTCGCGACGCCGAGACTCGACTCGATGGTGTCGGCGATCTCCGCGACGATCTCGTCGACGTCGCCGTATGTGGGCCACCGCTCGCGCAGCGTCTCCTCGTTGAGGTCGATACGGACGAGCATGTCAGCGACGTTCGTCGACACGTCGCCGAGCGCGAGTATCTGTGTCGACTCGATGTTCCAGACGACCTCGTGGGCACGCTCGCGGTCGCTCGCGTGCTCCTCGTCGAGGTAGACGGTCATCATCGGCGTGTCCGGCGTCTTGCGCGCGTCCACGAGTTCGATGAGCCGCGGCAGCCCCTGCGTCACGTCGATCTCCGCGACGCCCGCGTAGTGGAAGGTGTTCATCGTGTTGTGCGTCACGACGCCCTCTGCGGTGGTGAACGTCTCCAACCCCGCAACGGAGAAGTCGTACACGTACTCGTAGTCGCTGGTGACCGTCTCGACCGAGTCGATTCGGTCCCAGACGACATCCGTGGCGATGGCGCTCTCGGTTGGAGCGGACGCGGCCGCACCGCCATCAGCCGCTACTGTGTGATCGAGCGCCGTGGTGTTGATTCGCCGCGTTTTTGCGTCGAACTCTCCGACGACCGGCAGTTCATCGCCAGCGTGTAGCGTCTCTGCATCAACCGGTCGAATCTCGCCAGCCTGCCGGGTGACGAATGAGTGTGCCTTCGTAGCCGTGATTTCTCGCCCGGAGTTGAGGCGGAATCGGAGGAGTTCGTCCGGCGTCTCGTGACGACTCACCTCTTCGAGTGCCTTCCAGTGCATCCGCTCGTTGCGGGCCAGACTCGGCACCTCGATACCGTCGGGCGCGAGCGCGACCTCGTGGTCGTCGAACGCACGTGTCTCGGCGGACTCCATCAGCGAGTCGACGAACGGCCCGATCTCGACGGCGTCCGTCTCGCCGTCTCGCTGGACGAGAACCCGCTCGTCGGCCGGAATCGACATCTGCGTCCCGGGCTCACCGATGGACTGTGCGGAGACCGTTCCGACTGGGTCCAGCGGATCGACGCGGGTGTCCCGATACCGCGACTCGACCGCCGAGACGATGTCTTCGACCTCGTTGAGCGTCGCGTCCCGGTCGTCGACGACCTCGTACACCTCCTCGCGGAGACGCTTCGGGAGGTCGGTGTCCTCGACGAGCGCGCGCACGTCGTCGCTGGCGTCAGTCATCCGACTCCACCTCCGGGGCAGACCCGGCGCTGCGCCACGTGTCGCCGTGTTCCGAGAGGTTCGTATCCCCCGTCTCGCCGCGCAGGAACGACTCGCGTTCCGCCTCGTCGGCGAACTCGGCGTCGATCACGCGGTCGGCGATCTCCTCGACATCCATCGGGCTCTCGGCGTCGTGGGCCACCTGCGTCGTCGAGGTGCCGTCCTCGCCGAACTCGAACTGGACGATGGTGTCGGAGGGGTCGCGCACGGTGCCGTCGTACTGCGTCTCCAGCTCGGAGAGCGCGTTGATGAGCCGGCGCTGCAGGTAGCCGGACTTCGAGGTCCGGACGGCCGTGTCGACCAGCCCCTCGCGGCCACCCATCGCGTGGAAGAAGAACTCCTGTGGCGCGGACGGCCTGCTGGCCGACACAGGCCGACATCTGCGTGAGGTTCAGCATCGACCCACGCGCGCCGGAGCGGGCCATCACGACCGCCGGGTTGTCCTCGGTGAGGTTGTCGTCGGCGATGTCGCCCGCCGAGTCGCGCGCGCGGCCGAGCGTCTGCATGATCTTCATCTCCAGCGTCTCGTCGACCGTCCGCCCCGGCAGCGATTCGAGCTCGCCGGCCTCGTACGTCTCGATCAGCTTCTGGACGCGCTCGTAGGCGCTGTCGATGGCCTCCTGAATCTGGACCTCGGCCGCGTCGTCCACGGACTCGTCGTCGATGCCGACGGAGAAGCCGAAGTGCATGATGGAACGCATCGCCAGCGTCGCCACCTCGTTGATGAACTCCCGCGAGCGGGTGTTGCCGTACACCTTCGTGATGGTGTCGACGATTTCGCCGCCGAACTCGCCGACCTCGTCCTCGGCGATAGTTCCCTCAATCAGTTGGCCGTTCTCGATGACGACCGGCTCGCCGACGGTCCCCTCGAACTCCAAGTCGAGGTCGTCCGGGAGCAGCTCGGAGAAGACGGTGCGCCCGGTCCAGTACTTCGTGCCGTCCTCCTCTCCATCGGCCGGCGGCAGTTCGTCGATGGAGGTGGCACGCAGCAGGTCGAGCGCCTGCGTCTCGTTGAACTGCGGGTTCTCGTGGGTGAGCAGATACATCCCGGAGATGTGGTCCTGAATCGCCCCGATGATGTTCTCGCCGAACCGCGGGCTGAGGATCTGCTCCTGCACGCGCATGAGGACGCGCGCCTCGGCGCGGGCCTCCTCGTTCTGGAGCGCGTGCATGTTCATCTCGTCGCCGTCGAAGTCGGCGTTGTACGGCGGACAGACGACGGTGTTCAGCCGGAACGTCTTGTACGGCATCACGACC
>PXSB01000046.1 GCA_003023185.1 Halobacteriales archaeon QS_9_67_17
GCTCGTGTGCTTTATTATCGCCCCCACGCTTGGTTGGGTATGGTCAGGACCGACGCTGGCGAGGACACCCCCGGCGACCTCGACCGAATCGCGGACGCGTCCGGGACTATCCGCGAGAACTGGCGGCGCACTATCGAGGACGCACGGGCCATGGCCGCCGACCGTGAGGAAGACGGCTTCGAGGCGCTGTTCGTCCCCGCCGGCGACACGACACCGAAATCCCCCGACGCTCCCGACACCGACGAGTGGGGGCTCTCGTACGTCCTGTCCAGCAACAAAGCCGACGCGTTCGACGAGGTGGCGGGCGGTGTCACCTTCGACGAGACGGCGGTCTACCAGAACGCCGAGGCCGGGACCGTGTTCATCGTCACGGAGTGTCTCGACCTCGATGCGTCGCTGTCCGTCCTCGTGGCCGGTGCCTACCGGATGCGGTTCGCCCCCGAGTTGGTACGAACCGCCCTCGAACAGGACCGGATGTACACGCATCTCAAACGTCTCGACGGGACGCCTGTAGCCAGTATCGAACACGAGCGTCCCGATTCGTTCTTCCCTGCTCCCGAGGCGTTCTACGCCTACGAGACGGACGAAATGTACGGCCGCGAGTAGCTCGATTCACGGCCACCAACCTGTATCGCTGTGAGCGGTTCTCACGGAAGTGTAAGGCCTTAGTGTCCGGCGCGAGGCGTAATGGTATGAACGTCGCGAACGCCATGACACCTCGCGATTCGCTGGTGACGGCGGTCGTCCCCGGCACCCGCGAGGACGTGCTCGACCGGCTACAGGACAACGAGTTCTCGTCGGTTCCCGTCGTGAACGACGACTCCGGCGAGTTCCGCGGTCTCGTCTCCCGCGAGCGGCTCATGGCGGAGCCGGACGAGAACCAGCTCGCCCTCCTCGTCGAGGAGGTGGAGTCGGTCGCGTCCGACGCCCCCGTCGGCACGGCCGTCGCCGTGGTCAACTCGACCGGCCAGCGCCGGGTCCCCGTGGTCGACGACGGCGACCTCGCGGGTATCGTCACTGTCACCGACCTAGTCCGTGGCGTCGCGAACGACGACGTGGCGGCCGACGCGACGGCGGCCGAACTCATGACCGAGCGCGTCAACACGACGTTCCAGGGAACGCCGCTGACGGTCGCGGAACGGGAGTTGGCCTACGCCGGCGAGGCGTACGGTCTCGTCCTCGACGACTCGGCCCGACCGGCGGGCATGCTGACGGAGGTCGACGTGCTCGACGCGGCCCGCATCGTCGAGGGCGAGGAGTCGACCGGCGACGCCATCGCCGACGAGGACGACGACTGGAAGTGGGAGGGTATCAAGGCCGTGGGCGCACGCTACCTGCCGACGCGTAACGTCGAACTCCCCGCCGAACCGGTCGCGGAGTTCATGACCGACTCGCTCGTCACCGTCGGGCGCTCGAAGCCGGCCACGGAGATCGCCCGCCTGTTCGTCACCGAGGACATCGAGCAGGCACCCGTCGTGAGCGGCGACGAGGTAGTCGGCGTCGTCCGGGATACGGACCTGCTCGACGCGTTAGTATGAGTCGGGACGACCCGGAAGTGACCGAACTGGCGACGGTCACGGAGCTCGCCAAGCGGCGGGGCTTTTACTTCCAGACCGCGGAGGCGTACGGCGGCGTCGGCGGCTTCTTCACCTACGGGCCGCAGGGCGCGGCGCTGAAACGGAACATCGAGGACGCGTGGCGCCGTCCGGCCATCTCGACGGCTTCGACGACATGATCGTCGAGTGTCCCGACTGCGACGCCTCACACCGCGCCGACCACCTCGTCGAGGAGGACTCCGAGTACGAGGACGCCGAGGCGCTCGGTCTCGACCGCGTCGCCGACCTGCTCGGCGAACTCGACCTGACGTGTCCGGAGTGTGGCGCGTCGCTCGCCGACGAACCGGTCGAGGAGTTCAACCTCATGTTCGAGACGGATATCGGTCCCGGCTCCGCCCAGTCCGGCTATCTCCGCCCGGAGACGGCACAGGGTATCTTCACCGAGTTCCCGCGGCTGAAACAGTACGCCCGCGAGCAACTCCCGTTCGGCGTCGCACAGGTGGGCGCGGCCTACCGCAACGAGATCGCGCCACGGCGCGGCCTGGTCCGCGTGCGGGCGTTCACGCAGGCGGAGTTGGAACACTTCGTCCACCCCGAGGCGGACGAGCCGCCGCTCGACGCGGTGGCCGACGTGGAACTGCCGCTCTACTCGGCGACGGCACAGGAGGGCGACGGCGGTATCGAGACGAAGACAGTCCGCGAGGCCGTCAACGACGGCACCATCGAGTCGCCGTGGATCGCCTACTATCTCGGCGTCGCCCGCGACTGGTACGCGGCCATCGGCGTCGACATGGACCGGTTCCGCTACCGCCAACACCTGTCGGGCGAGCGCGCCCACTACGCCGCCGACTGCTGGGACGCCGAAACGGAGGTCGACGGCGACTGGATCGAGGTGACCGGCTTCGCCTACCGGAGCGACTACGACCTCGCCAACCACGCGGCTCACTCCGAGGAGTCGTTCACCGTCTTCGAGCAGTACGACGAACCCAAGACCGGCGGTGCGGCGGGCGACATCGCGGCCGCGCTCGAACGACTCGCCGAGCGCGACCCCGACGCCTTCGACGCGGCGACGGTCACGGTCGAGGCCGACGGTGAGACGTACGAGGTCGACAGCGAGGTGGCGAACTTCTCAGTCGATACTGTCACCGAGGCGGGCGAACACGTCACCCCGCACGTCGTCGAGCCGTCCTTCGGTATCGGCCGACTGTTCTACACCGTCCTCGCGCACAGCCACCGCGAGGACGAGGTGGACGGCGAGGCGCGGACGTATCTCGAACTCCCCGCGGAACTCGCGCCGACGTTCGCCTGCGTCGCGCCGCTCGTCACCGACGAACCGCTCGTGGATCGGGCCGAAGCGATCCGCGAGGAGCTCCGCGCGGCCGGCTTCGCCTACCGGAGCGACTACGACCTCGCCAACCACGCGGCTCACTCCGAGGAGTCGTTCACCGTCTTCGAGCAGTACGACGAACCCAAGACCGCCCGTCCCCGACCTCGTCGAACACCTGACCGCGCTCCGAGCGGGTACGGACTTCGCCGACCTGCTGGACCGCGAGGGCGTTCACGAGGTGTAGATCGGTCCGCCCGACGCGGCCGCCCTATCGGGGAACCACCACATCTATACTGGCGTCAGCGCTGGGAGGGATATGAACGCTGCCCGCGCGCTGGCGCTCGCGGTCGTCGTCCTCCTCGCGTCGTCGCTCCTCGTCGGCCTCGCCACGGACCGGGCCAGCAGCGAGCAGCCGACGCCCGAGGGCGACGCGACCACCCCCTCCAACTACACGCTCATCGGCGTCCAAGCGGTCGGGTGGTTCGGGAACGACAACGGCTACGCGGCAGTCGTCGCGCAAAACGGCAGTCTCGTCTGGCGCTGGTCCGTCCCAAACGCCCGTGTGTTCGACACCGAGCAGCTGCAGAACGGCAACATCCTCGCCAGCGTCGCCGTCGTCGTCCCGAACGCGGAGTGTCCCGAGCGGTATCAGGAGCGCGACGGCCCGGCGAACTGCGTCCACAACCGCGTCGTCGAGATCGACTACGACACCAAGGACGTCGTCTGGGAGTACGACTGGTACGATGCGTTCCCGAACCACCACGAGGTACACGACGCCGACCGACTCCCGAACGGCGAGACGGCCATCGCCGACATGGGGAACGACCGCGCGTTCACGGTGAACGAGGCCGGCGAGATCACGTGGGAGTGGAACGCCTCTGACCACATCGCACGGGGGACGCCGTGGTTCGAACAACACGTCCCCGACGACAAGGCAGACGAGTTCGCCAGCGACGGCCCGGAGTCCGACTGGACCCACCTGAACGACATCGACCAGCTGTCGAACGGGAACTTTCTGCTCTCCGTTCGCAACTACGACGTGGTGTTGGAGGTGACCCGCGAGAATGAGATTGTCGAAACGTACGGCGAACCCGACGACCACGCGATTATGAGCGAACAGCACAACCCGAACGTGCTGGCCGGGCCCGGGACGATGCTGGTCGCGGACTCGGAGAACGACCGCATCGTCGAACTCGACAGGGAGACGGAGGAGATCATCTGGCAGTACGAGCGCGTACCGGCGTCCTCGGATGTCGACCGGCGGTCGCTCCAGTGGCCCCGCGATGCCGACCGCCTCCCCGGCGGCAACACGCTGATCACCGATTCGCGCCGCTACCGCGTGCTCGAAGTACGACCCGACGGCAGCGTCGCGTGGTCGTTCAACTCACAGACAGCACTCGGCGAGAAGGCCATCATCTACGAGGCCGACCGTATCCGCCTCAACGACGGCTACCTCCCGGAGGAGCCGGGCGGTGTCCGGTCCGGCGACGGGTTGCAGAGTCAGACGGAGGGACCGCTGGCCGGTGCGTACGCCACGGCCGATTCGTGGCTCGCCTTCGTCCTCCCGGCGTGGATGGGACCGCTCTCGGTGCTCATCGCGCTCGGGGACGCGCTCGCCGCACTGCTGTTGGCTCGTGAACTCCGGGGCGGGTGATCAGGGTTCGCGGTGGGGCTGTACCGGCCGCGAAAGTTTTGGGTCGCGACCGAATTCGTCGAAGCGGTTGATATCCCCAAGCGCATAACCGAGTTCCCGCGTCTCGGCGTTGTCTACGAGTCGCCCTTCGACCTCCGGCGCTTCGTCCTCGAAACCGGGCTTGACGCGGACGCTCTTGGCCGGTTGCCCGACGACGACGTGGTGGGGCGGCACGTCACCGGTGACGGTCGCACGCGCGCCAACGAGGCTGTTCTCGCCGACGCAGACGCCGGCCGTCACCATCGCGTCGTAGGTGACGCGGGCGTCGTCCTCGATCATCGTGTGGTAGTTGCGCACCTCGGTCTGGTCGACCACGTCGTGGTCGTGGCTGTACACGTGGGCGGTGTCGGAGATAGAGACGCGGTCGCCGATGGTCAGCTTCCCGCGGTCGTCGAGATGCACGTCGTCGTGGATGACCGTGTTGTCGCCGACGGAGATGTTGTGGCCGTACGAGAAGGTGACGCCCTTGAAGATCCGGAGGTCGTCGCCCGCCTCCTCGAACAGGTGGTTCGCGAGCATCTGCCGGAAGCGGAGCGCGAACGCGATGTTGTCGGCCATCGGCGTGGCGTCGAACTGCCGCCAGAGCCACTGGAGGTGCTTCGACCGCTCGAACGTGTCCTCATCCTTCTCGGCGTAGTACTCCGCTTCCAGCGTCGTGTTACACGGGTCGTACCCCTGGAGCCTGACGCGTTCGGCCGGCGACACGTCCTTGCCCGCCTGCCACCGCTCGTACGCCTCGCGGTCGCCGTGCAGGTCGACGAGCACGTCCTGTACGACGTCGCAGGTACTCTCCTCGGCATCCGGTCCGGCGGCCGTCAGCCGACTGTCGACCGCTTCGAGAAACTCCGACAGCCCCGCCTCCGCTTCCTCGGGGAGCGACACGTGCCGTTTGGTCATGTCTCTCGGTACCCGGGCAGTCCGTATGAGGGTTTTCGTCGCGTCACCGTTACGACACGCTCACCGGATTACCCGCACGTTATCGGGCAGAATCTAGCGACGGCCGGTGACGCGCGTCTGGACCCGGTCGCGGAAGATCTCTTCTGTGAGCGCGTCGCCCTCGGCGTCCCGCACGAGTTCGCGCAGCTCCCCCTCGTAATCACCTTTCGCGAGGTCGCGAGCGGGGCCTTCCTCGACTTCCAGCGTCGCGTCCGCCAGCCGGTCGACCGCGCCGCGGCCGAAGCCGGCCAGCGGCGAGAGATAATCCACGTCGTGTCGCTCCTCCAGCGACTGTGCCCACGCCCGCGAGACGGTCGGCACGCGGTCGTCGCGGCGAGTGCCGTCCGCGACCGCGTCGAAGCCGGTTTCGGCGACCGCTTCCAGCGCCGCCTCGTGGACGATCTGGATGCCGTTGCGCGGAAAGCCGTCCTCGCGCATCTGCGCGACGGCCTCGTCCGCGACCGTCTCGTCGAGTTCCAGCCGTTCGAACGGAAAGTCGAGTTCCGACGCCGTCTCGGCGGCGTGGTCGGCCGCGTCGCCGACGCCGAAGCCGGCGTGGACGAGCGTCACATCGTAAAAGCGGTCGAGCAGCAGCGCTGCCAGCGACGAGTCCTTGCCCCCGGAAAACAGAACCCTCGCCCGCATCTACCGCCGCTTGATGTTGAAGTCCTGTTTGTCGGGCTGAAGCTCCTGTAACAGCGACTTCATCTGGTCTTCGTCGATCTTCCCTTGGACGCGCCCGCTACGTGCGAGCGCGACCACCTGCTGTTCGACCTGCTCAGCGAACTCGGGTTTGGACATCTTCACGGAGTTGAGCCGCTGGCGCGCGCCGTCCGTGAGCGTCTTCCGGAGTAGGGCCTTCTTCTGGGCTTCGGCCTGCTGGCGCTGGGCCTCGCGAGCCTCGCCGTCGCCGCCGCCCTGCTGGCGCTCCTGTAGCTGCTCCATCTTCTTCTTTCGAAGCTCTTCGAGTTCCTCGTCTGTCGGCTCGCCGCTCATGAATACACGTTTTGGAGCCGGGCGAAAAACGGTTTCGCCGTCGGATTACGCGTAGCGTTCGAGCTCCGGTCGGTCGAGCTCGTCTTCGATAAGCGTCGTCGCCGTCTCGTCGAGCAGCGCGCGGCCATCGCCGGTGACCTCGCGGCCACGCTTCTCGTTGGTGTTGAGGTAGCCGGCGTCGTCGAGCTGCTGGAGCAGCGTGCGGACGATATTTCGCGAGCCGTCCTGCTGTGCGCTCGGGCGGACCCGGTAGCGGGTCGAGCCCTTCCGGGAGTCGCCGTACGCCGTCGAGAGTCGCTGGACGCCGACCGGGCCGTCGACGGCGACCTTTCGGAGCAGCGACGCGCCCCGCACCGCCCAGAAGTCCTCCTGTTCGGGGGGCAGTTCCTTCGCGGTGGCCGTTTTCGTGAACTCGACCCACTCCGGCTCCGTGAGGTCGTCGGCGATCTCGTCGGCGACGGCCTCGATGAGGGCGTCGGCGGGAACGTCGTAGAGTGTTGCCATTACAGTCTGATTCCCGGTCCCGGCGTTTAACTCTGACGTTAAGAACCCGTCACGCGGGCGGCGGTCAGGAGCCGACGCCGAAGCGCCCGCTCGACCCCAGCACCCCGGCGACGCCGCCACCGAGGACGGTTGGGAGCAGATACGTGCCGACGCGATGAATGACGACCGCGCCGCCGGCCGCACTCGCCGGCACGCTGAAGGCGGCCAGCAGCGCGATCAGCACGGTTTCGATGCCGCCGAGACCGCCCGGAAGCGGCGTGACACCGGCGATAGCGCCGACGGGGACGGCGACGAGCGCCACGGCGAAGGGGACGCTCACTCCGAGCGCGGTGAGCGCGAGCCACAGCGACACCGACTGACAGAGCCAGCCGCTCGTCGAGAAGCCGAGCGCGAGCGCGAGCCGTCGGCGGTTGCCGGTGGCGCGCTCGATGGCGTGAACGAAGCCGTCGACGCGCGAGCGGACGGCCGCTCGCGTCGGCGGCTCCCGACCGGGAAACAGCCGCCCGACGAGCCGCGCGACCGGCGTCGCCGCGCGGACGGCGCCCCGTTCGACCGCGTGCCGGTAGCGCCAGCCGACGACCACCAGCAGGGGGACGGCCAGTGCGAGCGCACCGACCGCGTACGAGGCGAGCCGGAGCCGCGAGCCGAAGGTGAGCCGGGTCGAGAAGTAGGCGATACCGGCCGTCGCGAGCGCGATGGAGGGAACGAAGTTGAGCGAGTCGACGGAGGCGATGGCCGCCAACCCCGTCTCGTACTCCGTGTCGGCGGCCCGGGAGACGAACAGCGCCGAGACGGGTTCGCCGCCGGCCTGTCCGAACGGCGTCACGTTGTTGGCGAAGGTGGCCGCCGCGAACACGAGCACGGCGACGTGACCGCGAACTGGCGCGCCGAGACCGCCGAGCACCGTCCACAGCGCCAACCCCCACGACGTGAGCCAGCAGGCGGCCGCGAC
>PXSB01000047.1:0-24437 GCA_003023185.1 Halobacteriales archaeon QS_9_67_17
AGTCGCTCGACCCGGCCCCGGCGACGCAAGCACTGCAGCGAACGCAGTGAGCGAGGCGCGCAGCGAGCCGCGCGACCGTAGCGCCCGGGGGCTTTCTACACCCTCTTGCTATTTTACTCGCCGGAGTCACTGTTATATGAACACCACCGACACGAACGCGAGGGTTAAGTGACCGTCGCGGAAAATGATGGTATGGAGACGCAGGGTTCGGACCGTCGGATCGGCCTCAGCATGCTGTTCGGCGCACTCGGGTTGCTCGGCGCGGGCGTCATGCTGGCCGCGTCGCTGACCGAACAGCAGATCGCGTCCGGCTGGGGGTTCGCGGTGGCGATGCTCGCCGGAACGCTGCTGATCGTCGCGCTGCAGGTGTACGACTGAGACGGCGACTGCGCCGCATCGACCCGAAATTCACAAGCGCGCGGGCGACGCGGAGTGGATATGGACGACCCGCTCGCGCGGTACGAACCGCTTCTCGACGACTACGCGGCGTTCCGGGCCGCCTGTGACCGGCCGCTGCCACAGGTCGTCCGGGTCAACACGCTCAAGACGAGCGTCGAGCGAGCGGACGCGGCGCTCGACGCAGCCCCGGTCGAGCACGACGCCGTCGGCTGGCACGACGGGCTGTTCGAAATCGACGGCAAACCGGGGAACACGTGGCCGTACGTCCACGGCTGGCTCTACGGACAGGAGGAGGTGTCGGCCATCCCGGCGGCGGTGTGTGACCCCGCGCCCGGTGAGCGGGTCTTCGACCCGTGTGCGGCCCCGGGATCGAAGACGACCCACCTCGCGGCGCTGATGGACGACGAGGGACTGTTGGTGGCGAACGACTCGAATCTCGGCCGGCTGTCGGCGCTCCGGTCGAACGCCGAGCGGTGCGGGCTGACGAACGTCGCCGTCACGAAATCCGACGCGCGGAACTTCTCGCTGAAGCCGTTCCCCGGCGAGTTCGACCGCGCGGTCGTCGACGTGCCGTGTTCCTGCGAGGGGACGGTTCGGAAGAACCCGGACGCGCTCGACGAGTGGACGCTCGACCACGTGGAGGGGGTTGCCGGCGTCCAGAAGGGAATCCTCGACCGGGCCATCGAGGTGACGCGGCCGGGCGGCACGGTCGTCTACTCGACGTGTACCTTCGCGCCCGAGGAGAACGAGGCCGTCCTCGACCACGCGCTCGCGGAGTACGACGTTGACCTCGTCGAGTATGACCTGCCGCTGGAGACGCGACCCGGCGTAACAGAGTGGGACGGCGAGGAGTTCGACCCGTCGGTTCGGGCGGCCAAGCGCGTCTACCCACACCTGAACGACACGGGCGGGTTCTTCTGTGCGAAACTGACGGTGGGCGCATGAGCCTGCGCGACAACGACGGCCACCAGTTCGGCCGCCTGCCAGCGACCGACGACGAGCGCGAGGTCGCCGGTCGCCCGTCGCGGGCCGCCGTCGTCGACTACTGGGCGGAGCGGTACGGGATTCCGCGGGCGACGTGGGAGCCGTACAGCTTCTGGGAGCGCGGGTCGGGGAAGATCTGGGCGTTCCAGGGCGAACTGGACTCGCCCGCCCGGATACAAGGGCTCGGCATCCCAATACTGCGAACCGACGGCGAGCACTGGAAGCCGCGGACGAACGCCGCCCAGCGATTCGGCGGGCTGGCGACCGACTGCGTCATCGATCTCTCCGCGGGCGAGGCAGAGGCCTTCCTCGCGGGCCACGATCAGGATCTCCCACACTGGGACGGCGACTGGGGGTATCTGGTCGTCACGCACGAACTCGCGGGGGAACGGGAGCCGGTCGGCGTCGGCCTGTATCTCCACGGCGAACTTCGCTCGCAGATGCCGAAAGGCCGCCAGCGCGATTTGTAACGGTACGCTGATACACCGTCCCCACACAGACCGGGTATGGACCGGCGGTTCGCCGCGACCGTCGCCGCGTCGGTGCTCTTACTCGGTGCCGGCGTCGGTGCGGGGGTGTTTCTCGGCGGGACGGGGCTGTTCGATCAGCAACCCCGCGTCGACGCGACGGTGACGAGCTTCAACAGCACGTCGGCGACCTGCGTCGCGTCGCCCGATACGACGCCGGACGTCGACATCGGCAACACGACGCGCGGGTCGTTCCTCGTCGTCCGGACGAACGTGACCGTAGCTGGCCCCGACAGTCACATTCGGAACGCGACGCTCACGGAGACGGGGCTGGCGAACTACACGCTGACGTACGAGGCGGCGACCGGCGACGCGACCTGTCCCGACGGCGAGCAGGCGGTGGTCGCCACTCAGACCGCGTTTCAGGTGCCACACCGCGGCGGCGAGCCGTTCGGCGTCACCGTCCGCCACCGCGACCGAACGCTGTTCGAACTGCGCAACACGCCGAACGGCCTGAACGTCGTCGAGAGCTAATCTCCTTCCTCCTTCTCCTCTCCTTTCGGGCGCACCGTCCCGCCGCCGAGTCCCTCCCACGCGACACGATAGCCCAGCGCCGAGAGGGCTGCGCTCGCGTCGTCGATGCCCCGTTCGTTGAGCACGCGCTCCGCGTCTTCGAGGGCCATCCCAGCCTCGATTCGCTCGCCGAGCGCGTCGAGCACGTCCGGGCGGACGAGCGTGCGCCCGACCTGTTCGTGGTCGGGGAACCGTTTGTCCGCCAGCGCCGCCTCGCTGACCCCCCGGTCGGCCGCGAGGTCCGCGAGCGTCACGACATCCGCTTCGGGGACGAGTTCGTCCGGCAGGGCCGCCGCCGCGTCGGCCACGAGGCTATTCTCGTACTCGCGGAGCGCGTCGACCACGTCCTTCACCCTGACCGTCCCGGTGTACGGTATCACGCCGTCGGTGAGCGATCCCACCTCCTCGCCGACGCCGAGCGACTCGTCGACGGCGACGAGAAACGCCACGTCTTCGAGTTCGCGGAACCGCGAGAGCTTCTTCGCGACGTACTCTGGCGTCCAAAAACCCATGATCTCGAAGAAGACGCGGAACGACGACCCGTCCCTCTGCCCGTCGGTCGGCTGCCAGTCGAACGCGAAGTCCGGGATGACGACGTGTTCGCCCGCCGCGAGCGGCTCCGGCTCGCGGACGAGCGACCAGTCGAGGTCCAGCGAGCGGAACCGCGCGGCGAAGTCCGCCTCCACGCCGGAGTCGAACGTCATCTCCGTCGTCGGCTCCGTGCCGGGGACGGTCACGTTGCCGTCGTCCAGTCGGAGAGTGCGCTCCGTGCCGCGGTCATCGATGGTCGCCGTCAGCGACCACGACTCCGCCGTCGCAACCGTCCGGAGCAGGCGCGCGAACTGAGTTCCGTAACGGCGCGACCGCCGGAACAGCGCGTCGGGTCCGGTGACGACGACCTCTCGGCCCGTGTCCGTCCGCCGAATCTCGTACAGCAGTCGGAGCCGCTTCACCGCCGAGACGAGCGCCTTCGGATCGGAAGAACGCACCCGAAGCTCCGTCGCGTCGAACAGCGCCGTCGCGGCCAGCGAGAGATCGTACTGCGCGCAGAGTTCCTCGGGGTTCCACCGGGAGTCGAACTCGGCGAGCACCTGATTCGTCTCGCGGTCGGCGTACAGCGAGGCTTCGATGTCGTCGGACGGGACGTGGAGTCGGTCACCCGCTCGGGCAAGCGCGGCGTCTCGGTCCGGCTCCGTCACGACGCCCACCGTCTCGCTGGCCTTGAAGGCGGCGCGGCGTGCGCGCTCGGGGTCGACCGGTGCGCGCGTCTCGAAGATTGCCTCCCGTTCGAGCAGTTTGGCGAAGCCGCGCACGAGCTTGAAATCGTCGGCCTCACGCTCCACGTCCGTCAGCGCCGCGTCGAGCGTGCCGCGCGTCTCGCCGACATGACCCTGATACGTGCCGAGGACGCGGGCGGCCAGTTTCCGCGCCGCGTCGTCGTCGGCCACGAACTCGGGGTGATAGCCGCCGCCGACCCGCGACACGCGGAGGAGGTCTTTCGTCAGCATTAGCGCCTCCGTGCCGCGACGCGCTCCTCGGCCGTCTCCTCGGTCACCAGTTCGTACATGAGCGCGCGCCCGCCGTCGGGACCCGGAGAGCACGACCGCGACGTTCGCGTCCGGCACGTCGACGCCCTCGTCGAGCACGTTCGCCGCCACCACCCGCGAGTAGGTGCCGTCGCGGAACCGCTCCAGAATCTCCCGGCGCTCGGCCGCGCCCGTCTCGTTCGTAATCGCCGGCAGGAGGAACCGCCGGGAGAGCCGGTAGACGAGGTCCGTGTGGGCGGTGAAGACGATGACGCGGTCGTCGGCGTGGCGGTCGAGCAGGGCCGCGAGCCGCTCCACCTTCGCGTCGGCGTTCATCATCACCTCGCGCGCCTGCTGTTTCGCGAGCAGCGCGCGCCGCGCCTCGGGGTCGTTCCCCGAGCGTTTCACCAGCTTCTGGTAATCCGACCCGGACCGGAGTTGGATGTTCGACGAGCGGAGGTAGTCGGTGAAGATGCCCTGCTGTTCCTCGTAGCGGTCGCGCTCCTCGGGCGTGAGTTCGACCTCGATGCGCTTGATGTCGTACGGCGCGAGGTGGTCGCCTGCGAGGTTGTCCACGTCGAGATCGTACGCCTTCGGGCCAACGAGTTCCGCGACGGCCTCGTGTGCGCCGTCCGGCCGCTCGAACGTCGCCGTGAGTCCGAGACGCGCCGGTGCCGCGAGCAGTCGCGCGATGTCGCGGTATCCCTCGCCGCCGAGGTGGTGGACCTCGTCGAAGACGACGAGGCCGAACCGGTCGCCCAACTCGTCCGCGCGCAGATACGCCGAGTCGTAGGTGGCGACGGTCAAGGGTTCGACGCGCTGTTCGCCGCCGCCGAGTTGCCCGATTGGCGTGTCGAACTCTCTTTCCAGTTCCTCTTGCCACTGATTCAGCAGGTCGATGGTAGGGACGACCACCAGCGTCGGGGTCGCGAGCCGCTCCATCGCGCCGATGGCGATGACGGTCTTGCCGCTCCCGGTTGGCAGTTCGATCACGCCACGGCGGTCGGCCGCCTTCCACTCGTTGAGCGCCTCGCGCTGGTACGCGCGGAGTTCGTACGAGGCGTCAAGCGACGGCACCGTCGGCAGGTCAAGCACGCGGTCGTCCACGTCGACGGAGAGCGGCCGGAGCGCGTCGCGTACCCGCGGGTACTCGTAGCCGGGCGCGCGCCCGGACTCGGAGCGCGGGTCGCGCTCGACGCTCGGGAGCGGCGTCCCCGGGTCACCGTCGACCCGGATCGTCCCGTCGTCGTACGTCAGGACGACCGACATTAGCCGTGTCTCCGGCACGGGCGCTGATAAATTCGCCGCGTCAGTTACGGAAGGTGTTCAGATACGCGATGGCTGCCCGAGCAAGTGCGGGTGGGTGGGACTGAAAGGGGCCGGTCGCTACGGGAAGCACGGCGATGCAAGCACCGCAGCCCGACCGAAGGGAGGGTGAGGCGCACAGCGAGCCGCGCGACCGTAGCGTCTGGGGGCTTTCTACACTGTGTTGCCTGCCTCGTCGTCGGAGTCACTCTTACTGAACGCTACCAGACGCGCAAAACAGAATCAGGGACCGAATTACCGCTCGACGTGTTCCGAGGAGCGGCTCGTGGTACTCACCGCTCCTCGCTGTCCAGCACGCGGATCTGGTCGCCGCGGACCGTCACCGGGATCGGAACGGTCGCCTCGTACAGCTCGACGGTCACCTGATCCTTCCCCTCGTCGATGCGCTGGACCTGTGCCTTCTCGCCCTTGAACGGGCCGGCGACGAGTTCGACGATGTCGCTCTCGGCGATGCCCTCGACGTCCGGCTTCGGCGAGAGGAAGTGTTCAACCTCGGAGATGTCCGACATGCCGGGGACGACGCCCCGCGAGTGAGGAATCTCGTCGAGGATGCGGTCGAAGACGGACTCGTCTTCTGCCTCGACCATGACGTAGGAGGTGAGGCTGTCGGGCGCGAGCGCGGCGTGGATGCTCGGCTCCTCTTTGTTCATGATCATGTCGGCGACGGTGCGCTCCTGCGAGGCCGTGGTCTTGACGGCGAAGATACCCATCAGGGACCACCCGGAATGAACGACATCACGACGAAGATCAGGAAGCCGAGGAGCCCGACGAGCGCGACGCCGGCACCTGCGATGAGCGCCACGCGGGAGAACTCCTCCCACGAGGGGGTGCTGGCGAGCTTCAGCACCCGCACGTAGCTGCCGAGATCGTACGGAACGTCCATACCAGAAGTTCCGCGCCGGCCTTTCTATACCTGTTGGTCCGTCTACGGCGGGTTCAGTCGCGCTCGGACGCCAGCCGGCGCTTTCCGGTACGTCTGCGATACCCACAGTAGAGACAAAAACTCCGACTCGTTACTCGATGAACTCGGTGTCGCTCTCGGCGGGGTCGGGGGTCGTGGACGCCGAGCGGTCGCCTGCGGCACGGGAGTCGCCCGTCCCGCCGCGCTGGATGGCTTTCTCCTGTTCGGCCTCGCTCTTCCCGTAGATCTGTGGTGACTCGACGCCGGTGACGACGATCATCGTCTCCATCTTTCCGTCGAAGCTGTTGTCGACCGACGCACCCCAGATGATGCGGGCGTCGGGGTCGATGCGGTCGTATATCTCCTCGACGACGCCCTCCGCCTCCTCGATAGACATACCCGGGCCGCCGACGACGTTGACGAGCGCGGAGTTTGCGCCGTCGAACTCCACGTCGAGGAGGGGTGACCGGAGCGCCGACCGGATGGAGTCCTGTGCCTTGTTCTCGGAGTCGGACTCGCCAAGACCGATCATCGCGACGCCACCGTTCTCCATGATCGTCTTCACGTCGGCGAAGTCCACGTTGACGAGGCCGGGCTTCGTGATCAGCTCGGTCATCCCCTTGACGGAGCGCATCAGCACGCGGTCACAGATCTTGAACGCGTCCTGTAGCGGGAGATTCGGCGCGTAGTCGAGGAGTCGGTCGTTCGGAATGACGATGACCGTGTCAGCGACCGCGCGGAGCCGTTCGAGACCGGCGTCGGCGTTCGCGCGACGACGCTCACCCTCTGCGGTGAAGGGGATGGTGACGATGGCGATGGTGAGTGCGTCCTGTTCCTGTGCGGCCTGCGCCACCACGGGGGCGCTCCCGGTGCCGGTGCCGCCGCCGAGACCGGCGGTGACGAACACCATGTCTGAATCGTTGATCGACGCCTGAATATCTTCGATGTTCTCCTGTGCGGCTTCCTCGCCGATCTTGGGAACGGAGCCCGCACCGCGACCGCCGGTGCGTTGGCGACCGATGAGGATCTTCGTGTCCGCCTCGACCTCGGTGGCGAGGTGTTGTGCGTCCGTGTTGGCGGCGACCAGCTTCGCACCGTGGATGCCTTCATCGGCCATTCGACTGACGGTGTTGCCGCCAGCCCCGCCACAGCCGACGACGGTGATCTTCGTTTCGAGATCCTTGACGACGCCTGCCAACTCATCGTCGGTCATCGTCCCCGATGCGTTCGGAGACTGGTCTGCGTCGGCTGGTGGTTCCTCGGAGACCGGCGCCTCCCCGTCTTCGGCCTCGTCAATGGCGTCGTCGATGATCGAGTCCATTTGAAAAGCGCTTACACACATGCCGGTATTGTATCTTTCCCTCAGTGTCTGACGCGCGTCGTGCGATTGACGCCGAAATTCGGCCGCAGATCGAGATTTCGGTAGTATTGTAGATAAACCAGTGGTCGCGATACGAAACGCTCGCACTTCGATCTCGTTTCAGTCGACCGACGGTCGGGTTAGTCCTCCTCAGACAGATGTCTCCCAGACGTTGGGTGAACCTGCTGCTGTCCGACGTTCAGTCACAGTCGTAAATAAGACAGGACAGACGGGGGAAACGGCGACCCCGACAGCTCAGAAGTCAGCTTGGAACGTGGTTCCGCCGGACTGCGGATTTACCACGACCTCGACGGTGTAGGAGCCGCCGGGATCGTCGATTCCCGAGAGTTCAAACGAGAGCGTGTCACCGGCCGCGACATCGTAGCTCCCGCCGAAATCAATTCGGAGACTACTCCCGTTGTTCGACGTACTGAGTTCGTCGAAATCGTCCGAGATGTCCGTCCCAGCGAGCATCACGCTGGCGAGGCTCGCGTCGCTCACAGCGCCAGATCCGTCCGGATAGTTCGCGCGGATACCCGTGAGCGAACTCCCGACCACGTCGTCACTGTCGGTGAACATGTACTCGTAGGCGTCCGACGACGAGTCGGAGTCGTCCCCGTCGGAGCCGCCGTCTGTCGCCGTGTCGCTGTCGTCGCTACTGGTGGTTTCATCACCGCCGCCGGAGTCAGATTCGGAACATCCGGCGAGTCCTGCGATTGCTACTGTCACGGTACCCTTGACCACGGACCGTCGACTGATTTCGCGTTGCACAATCCCCAAATGCAAGTGGGGGAGTAAAATCCTTTGTGGCAGAAGCGAAATGAACCCAACGTCGACCGTTTGTCGTCACGTCATCTGGCCGACGCTCTCGCACGGACTCGGTGGTGGATTCCCTGCGGGTCCATTCTGCCCTTGCTGGCTCGTCAGAAACGCGCCCGCCGTGTTGGCTCACCGGCCAATCTCCCCGCTCAGCGACGCTCCACCGGGAATCGCGTCTCGCGTCGCTCGTGGACGGCACTCGGCTCGATGGTCTGCCCGTCGACCTCGACCGACTCGCCCGCGGCCAGCCGTCCGAACGCAGGTCCCTCGCCGACGCCGAGTTCCGTGGCTGCCTCCGGATCGAACGTCTCTCTGACCGCGACGACCCCGCTCTCCTCGACGGCGACCTCGTCGTACTTCGATTCGAGCACGCCCGCGAGGTCGCGCACGAGCGCGTCGAACGCGTCCGCCGTCGCGAGCGCGACCTGCCCGGCCGGACGGGTACCGCCCTCCTCGGTCTCGAAAGCGAGCGCCCGCCCTGCGACGGCCGCCCGGGTCGCGTCGGTGTCAACGTTGGCTGCCTCCGCCGTCAACTCGGCCGGAAGCGACCGAACGACCGCACTACCCTCGTACCCCGCCGCTACGTCGCCGAACCGAAGCCCCTCGTCGACAGTCGACAGCTGCGGCTCCAGCGACTCGACGGTCGCCAGCGGTACCCCCGTCGTCTCGCGGGTCCACGTCTCGCTCACGACCCGGTAGCCAAGATCCGCGATCACTTCCCGGAGCACCGGCCGGTCGCCGTCGATGACCGTGTGACTGGTGCCCGAGCGCTCGAACGCTCGCCGGAGCGTGTCGGTCGCCTCGCGCGGGTGGGGCATGTCGTCGAGCGACCAGTCGGCGAGCACGTGGCCGACGGCCCAGTCCGTCTCCCGGACGATTCGCTCGAACCGGGGGGCGTAGTGGCCGCCGCCGAAGCCGACGAGTTGGCGGTCGCGCTCGGCCGACACGTCCCGACAGTCGAGGATCGCCCGCGCGACCGCTGTCGCGCCCGCGGGGTCGTCCCACTGCGCCTCGTCCGAGCCGAGTTCGACGAACAGCGACGGCACGTCGATGTCGGTCGGCCCGTGGTGGCTACACTCCATCCCGACGCCGTAGCCTTCGGGCGCGTGGTCGTCGAACGCTTGAACCAGTGCCGCGTGCGCGTTCGGGGCCGCTCGCGCGAACGCGCCTGACTCCCCGCCGAACTCCGCCGGTCCGGCGTTCCCGGTCGGATGCGCGGTGAGCAGCGGCCCGGTCCCACCGGAGTGACGCGAGGCGACCAACAGCAGGTCGGGGTCGTCGAACGGGTCCGCCAGCCCCTGCGCGTAGATGTGGAGATCGTCGAAGGTGCGGAGTTCCGCACCCTCTGTCCGGTAGTAGGTACCGCCGCCCTCGGCGTCCGGCACCGACCTATCCTCGCACTCGGTCCAGTCGCCGAGGTCGAGCAGTCGCTCGCCGATGTGTTCGGAGGCCCGGTCCGCCCGCGAGACGACGACGGCTAGCATTCGTCTCGCCGTTCGACTCGTCGCGCAAAGGCGCTACGACCTGTTTTCCCCGAAATTATCCTTAACTGATAGGAGCCGACGGGAGCGGTAACTGAACACCGAGGTCATAATCTTATCCTGAGTACCGAAGCTCGTAGCTGATCTGTACGAGTATCTCCGTATGAGCAGACTGATAACAGCTACACTAGCGGCTACAGCAGCCACGGTATATTCGGTCGCATCACAGACTGCGTGTGCAATCGCGTTTCCGGTTTCTGGGTTGTGACGGTCCAGCTCAATCGTCCACTTGTCCTCATACTCGCGGATTTGGAAGCTATTCGTCTCTTGTTGATCCCGGTACACCGCCTCTGCACCAGCCTCGATGGACAAGCAGGAACGCTCGAATCCCGGCGGGAGCGTGTGTTCGGAAGCTTTCGGGACGGTCACCTTCTCACCGTATCCTCGCTTTCGTGAGAGTCGCTTTGCTTCTGTCCATGAATGGGCGTAATCCCCACCGTTAGGCTCTGAAAAGCGCATATCGGGTCTTGGCAGTCAACTAACATAAGTGCTGAGGAGGCAGGGCGGAAGTGAAATCTTCTCCTCAGTATTTCGTCCTTACAACTATCTGATCTGAGTCCACGACACTACGGACTGATGATTCAATTCGAGGGATGCTCATCTCAGACCGGATTTCACTAAACTCCACAATCCTCTTTTAAGCGCGCTTACTTTCCCTTCTTTTCCAGAAACTGCGACCGCAGAGTTTGCCCCATCAGTCTGTGTGTGTTGAAACTACTGAATGGAGCAGTAGTTCCGAACGTCAAAATCTGTGCATGAGATTGTTTTGTGAAGTGTCGATCCTGAAGCGAATGGAGGCGTCAGTAAACGGTAAGCTCTGTGCGACTCGGAGCTATTGAAATCAATGTCGTGGACTACGCTCTTCCCGTATTTGCGGCCCTTTTACGGTGGCTCGTTCTAAACAGAGACCCCCAAGTTCACGACGCTTGTCGAACTTATGATTATATTTAGCGGATTCATTCTCGTGAAGCGACGTGTGATCCGTACTGAACTCATCCAGCTCAAATGGTAAACGTGGGGAAAAGAGAACAGCGTGTGCGTCCCTCAGTGATTGCTACACGCTGGTCCGGTCTTCGATCTACAGCATTGTTATTGTGTTGTTGTTGTTCTCAATTTCTGCCGAAAGAAATAATATTGTAGAACTTGCTTTAGCTGAGTGATGAGCTCAAATAAGCTCGAACGGATGTCGAAACGCAGATTCATGAAAACCGCCGCCGCGATGGGTGTGTCAGCCGCGTCGCTCTCATACGGAACCCAAGAAGGACTTGCAAAGGCTAACGATGAAAACTACGTCCCGTACGTTCGGGCACTAGTAGGTGAAAAACTCAAAGATGACGTATGGGTAGCTCGAAAGCCAGTCTATGATCGTATCCACCGCGATGAGTGGGCGGTCAGGTGGACTGCTGATGACGCTGCCGACCAGATTCAAAACATCATCCGAAAGGAATTTCCTGAAGATAACGACCTAATTCGCGCTGGCTGGGAAGCGATGTCAGAGAGCCCCTCAGGTTTCGGCGTTTCCGTCTATTATCAAGAAATAGAAAAGGTGAACGGAGAACGGAACTCACCGAGCGTGAGCATTGAGACAGTTCGCGAGAAACTTCCCGACAATCAACGCGGCACGGCCGCAAAAGATGAGTACCAAGCGGAGCGGACTGTCCCAGTCGTGGTTGAGCGGTCACGGCAGCGTGAGGTCGGCGTGCTGGCAAACAAGGATTGGGAGGACCCGCTGCCGGGGGGTACCGCTATGTGTGCTGATAATTGTGGCACCTACGCATCGGCGTATTATAATAGAGACTACGGTGAGCAAGGAATGGTCGCCTCTGGTCATGTCTGTGGGTCTACTGGCACAGATGCTTACGATTCAAGTGGAGAGCGGCATGGTACAGCCCAAATCGTATATGATGGATCAGATATCGATTACGCATGGGTTCAAATGGTTTCTGGCGAAGATAATGTAAACGACGAGCCCGATCCACTCCTCAGTGATACAAATGGTGGAACAGATATCGAAATCTATGGCATGGCGACCGACGACGAGCTGAAAGCCGACACGGACACAAATACGACTTATTACAATCAGGGCGATGCGAATGGTCGACAATCCGGGAATCTCCAATACCTCGATGATAACTGGGTTGAGTTCGGACCCAACACTAGCGGAGGAGATTCCGGTGGACCGCTGTTCAAAGATGACGACGGCGACGGTGATGCTCTGATTGCTGGGGTCTGTGTAATTGATATGTATGCCGGTGGGTCGAAGTTTACAACCGCTGAAACCGTGGACAATCAAATGAATGGGTACTGGATGACTACGAACAATAGCGGTGTCTAACTATCAATAAAAATGAAAAGTGAGATTACGAAATCCCAGTTGATTTTCGTCGGGGTGCTTATTGTTGCTATCTCAAGCGTTGGCGTTGTCTATGGATTGGGAGTCGGGCCTGACGACTATCCGTACAGGGGCGGTGACTCAAGCCCGCCGGACCTAAAACCAGCAAACGCCTCGCTCTCAGCGTCATATAATTCCTCGGCGGAAACAGTCACAATTCACGTTGATTCTGGTACGCTGACCGCGCAGAACTACGATTTCGTAGAAATACGGTATTATCCAGGAGGGGATTATACCGCGGCAGACGCCAAGTTACGGACTCCAGCGGGTGACAAACATCGGAATGGCGTTTGGGCTGCTAGCTCGCAACCCAGTCTTATAACTTTCCCAATTGAGCGTAGCGACGAGGTCATAGTCCTTACTGTTGATGACGAAGACGACGATGGAGACGGAATCGCCGGACTCGAAGATGACGACCATTTACAGGTTACATATGGGGTCAGAGAAGATGGCAATCTTCGCCAAGCTCCGCTTGTATATTGGCGTATAGATAATGGAACAATAACTCGAGAAACGCCCTAGATCAGGATTGGTTGGCGACACAAATCGGCTGACAGTATGATTGAGGTTGGCCGGCGGTCAACGTAGCGTCTCATCAATCGGTACCGTCGGCACTAGGATATCGAAGTCAGTTACCGATCACCCAAGGAGTTCCTAGCCTACATCACCTCCAAAGAGTGTTCCGTGCGACTGTTTCATTTCGGGTTCGAGATGATTCTTTATGATATGTGATTGCTGGTCGACTTCCTGCGTAAGTCTAAGACTCACGATAGGCTTGGCATCTAAGTGTGCGATGTGGGTGTCAGCTCAGCACCCTCGTGAGATTAGAGGTGAGAGTTCGAGCCGTCAGTTAGCTGATAGCCGGCGGTCAGTCTGTACCCGTATCAAAAGACAGTATAGGTCAGGGTGGCGGGTTACGTTCGCCAGCGTCGGATGTCGTCCGCGAGACTCCAGAGTAGGAACGGGAGCGTGAGCGCGTAGATCGCGAGCGCAACGGCTCCGTATCTCTATAATTGTAGCTGCGGCTCAAGGATTATCATGGTAACCAACACTACCAGCACGGCTGCTGTTCCAGCGGTTCGGGGAAACGTTTGGCCGCCGCCGCGATCAGTACGGGTCATGCGATGTCTAACAACATTCCTATCTCTTCATATGTGAGTTTGAGCTTTGCCCATCTTGAACAGCCACGGAACAAAGTGTGAACGGCAACCAGACTAAGACCATGCCATCAATCGAATTCGCGTTCAGCAATCACCTGTTGAGTATCGTCATTGAAAATAGCAATCACGCGGACGGTATCCGCCATCACGTTCCCCATCGCCTTCGGATACTCCGCGGTCGGGTTGAGTGGTGCTTGCAGGTCACCCCCTCGACGCGAAGATCGATGATTGCGTCGGCGGTGGGTGGGTCGTCGCCGAGTGCCTAGTCGACGGCGTCTGCCATCCGCCGTGTAACGGCACTGAGGGAGTCGCCCGTCACGATGAGTGTGTGGTCGCCCATGGCGCTGGATGGTGATGACACCCGTCACTCCCGGTGCTGTTCGACGAGCGCCCAGTACTGCTTCTGGACGGCACATACCCAAGAAATTCGTCGTCGTTTATCTCCTCCTCCGTGTGCATCCCGTGTTCCCCGTGCAAGGTGTCGAAGCGCACAACCGTGGTTCCGTCTGGAAATTTCTCGAACTCCGGCAAATAGTTTGGTTCCTGACCGGAACGAGCTAACACACAAACGTGGTTTATATTAAATAGCGACAGTCCAGTAACGTCGTTGTATACAGAACACCCGGAGAATGGTGTGTCTCCTGACTATAGCGAGCTAACACACAAACGCCGGATTTGTTGGTTAGCGGCGCTCTATTGTATATAATCATGAAAACATGTACGATAAGATCATACAAATTATATACCTCATCAACCTATGTGCTTGACTGCAAGGATACGCAACTACGCATAAAAGGAAGCGACCTGAACATCTGCTTCCAGAGCGCGCAGCGTAATAGATGTTTGCCCCTTTCGAGAGCAGCAGCTATGCCCTGTGCGTTTCGGTGAGAGCGGCGGGCTCACTGGCGTTAAACTCCCGCACAACCAGCCACAGGCACGCGCTGGGTGCAGCGGTGCATCCCAAGACTGCCGAGAGTGGCACGCACTACGAATGGATGACGACCTACCCGATGCGACGCCATACGGAACCGTATATGAACAGGCACTCACGCTTATCGAGGACGGGGCTGACGAATTTCACCTCGTCCGCAATCTGGACTTCAGCTCGCTCAGTATCTACGACGACCAGTACGCCGACTGGCATACCTCCTATCCACTCGAGGCGATGGTCCGAGCGCACCTCCTGCGCGATCTGATGGGCTACACGATGACCGAACTACACTCGCACCTCCGCGAGAACCCTGACGAAGCGGTCGCACTCGGCTTCGAAAGCATTCCTGCGCGGACGACGCTTGGCCGTGCGTACCGCGACCGGTTCGACGAGGAACTCGTCTGGTTCATTGAGTACACAAGCGAGCAGGTTCTTGAGTACGCCCACGAGCATGGCAATCCCCTCGGCATGCGTGCCCTCAGCCCCGAAGAGAAGACGGAGGCATCACGCCGAACCGAACAGCGATTTATTGGCGAAAAGACGCCCGAGGTCATCAACGAACTCCGCCGACTCGTGTTTTCAGAGCTGGATCTTCAGCGGCCAGACAAGGGCACGCAGTACGATACGGCGACGCTCCTCGGCGTCCAGAGCCTAATGGGATTGACGCAGACAGCCGCCAACCAAGGCAGCGACATGTACCGTGACCGCGCCGACGATCAGGACGACACACCAACAGGTGAGACGCTCCTGCACTATCTCAAGCAACTCGATACCGACGACATCGTTGGGCTTGTCGACGCTGCAATCGGGCCGATGCTGGCGGCCGCCCGTCGGCATCTTGAGTTCGACCGCCCGGTGACCCTTGCCATCGACCTGACCTACATCGCCTTTTATGGCGAACAGGACGAGGCGGCCAACACAGGCCCAGAGAACGAGCGCGTCGTCGTGCAGGGCGCACCACCGTCGAAGGAATATAAGTGGTGTTACAAGTTCGCCACGGCGTCTATCGTCGGTGACAACACGAAATTCACGCTGGCGATGCGACCAGTGGTGAAAGGAGAACGGCTCGGTAAACTCGTTCGAGAGCTCTACTGGGCTGCGCGTGAGCACGTGACTATCTCGGAGGTGTACGCAGATGCCGAGTTCTACGCTGCCGATGTCATTGAGGCGTTTCGCGAAGCGGGCGTCTCCTATATCATTCATGCACCCCACGACGAGCGCATCGCTCGGTTCATCGACCGGATGGACCACGACGTAGCGGTGAAACACGCCCATGCCATCTACGGGCCCGTTGCTGGCGGCCCGACGAACAGTCGAACCGAGACGACGCTGGCAGCCGTGCCGAAGGCGGACACTCCCTCGGAGACAGTCGTGTTCGCGACGAACATGGATGTCGACGACGAAATCGGGGTCGACCGGCGGTCGACGAAGCGGCTGATCAATCGGTACCGTCGGCGCTGGGATATCGAGATCGGTTACCGGTCAATCAAGGATTTCTTGGCCTACACCACTTCGAAAGAGTATTCGGTTCGACTGTTCCACTTCGGGTTCGCGGTGATTCTCTATAATATGTGGCTGCTGGTTGATTTCCTCCTGAAGGTGAGTTTCGACGAGCTAGCGTATCGGATTAAGCCACGCCTCCCGGCGAAGCGGTTCATGGAACTCGTGAAAGGCGTCCTCACTGGAATCGGCTAAGGCCACTAACGCCCTCGGGGTTCGCTCGCGGTGAGCCACGGGCTTCATAATCCACCGTCGTTTTTGCCGGCCAGCGTCGAATAAGCAGGTTACTCGGGGAGTGATGACTCTCGCGTGCCGATCACGACCGACTGTCCGGACTGGTCTCGGCTCCGAGCGCTAACTCTGCTCCCATTGGATGCACATTCCCAGCTACTGGATGGAGACTTTGATATCGTAACATGCGGTTTACGCGCTCGGTGGATCAGGGTGGTCAAGCCCACCTGCCTCGAATCGATCCGGCCGAGCGGGCGTATTTTACTCGTGGCGACCGTCGGGTCGGACAATGAAAGAGTACGAACGGGAGATACTCCTCGAACGCATCGGGCGGGACGGGGCGACCGTCGGTGCCGACATCCCCGAGCGCATCGACGTGCAGGGCGAGTCGGTCGATCTTCAGGAGTTCGTCTTCGAGATCAAGCGACGCGAAACGGTCCCGCCGGGCGAACGCGAGCGCGTCGAGCGCGCGAAAAAGAACCTCCGGCGCGAACGCCTTGATCGGAAGCAACTGATCGAAGATAGGGAGGTGGACTTCGACGAGGGCGAAGAGATAGCGGGTGCGATCATCGGTATCGACCGCGCGCTGAACGCGCTGGAGTCGCTCGGTCCGACGGACATCGAGACCGAACAGCAGCGCAAGGAAGCGGCGGACACGAAGCGGTGGATGAACTTCCTACAGCAGGCGCTCGGGCGCGACGACGGCCCGCGAGCGGGGGGCAGATGAGCCGCAACGCCGAGGTGGCGGCGCTGCTCGACGAGATGGCCGACCGACTGGAGGCGACCGGCGTCGAGTACAAGCCGCGCGCCTACCGACAGGCCGCCGACAACATCCGCGGACACACCGTCGCGGTCGGGACGCTCGCCGCGGAGGAAACTGTCGATGAGATCGACCGCGTCGGCGACGCCATCGCCGCGAAGGTCGTCGAGTACATCGAGACGGGCGAGATCGAGGAACTCGAAGCACTGCGCGAGGAACTCCCGGTAGACATCGATGCGGTCACGCGCGTCGAGGGCGTCGGCCCGAAGACCGCCGCGGATCTCTACGAGGCGCTGGGCGTCGAGACGCTGGACGACCTCGAAGCGGCCGCCGAGGCCGGCGAGATACAGGAGGTGAAAGGATTCGGTCCCAAGACCGAGCAGAACATTCTCGGCAACATCGACTTCGCCCGCGAGAGCCACGAGCGTGAACTGCTGGGCGAGGCACAGCCGCTCGCCGACCGCGTGCTGGCACACCTCCGCGACCACGATGCAGTCGAGGCCGTGGACACGGCGGGGTCGCTGCGCCGCTGGCGGCCGACGGTCGGTGACGTGGATATCCTCGCGGCGAGCGACGACGGCGAAGCGGTGGTCGAGCACTTCACCGACTTCGAGGCGACGGTGATCGAGGCCGGCACCTCGAAGGCGAGTCTCCGCGCCAACGGCATGCGGGTCGACCTCCGCGTCGTCGTACCTTCGGAGTGGGGCGCGGCGCTCCAGTATTTCAGCGGGAGTCGCGACCACAACATCGTCGTCCGGAACCGCGCCATCGAGCGCGACCTGAAGGTGAACGAGTACGGCGTGTTCGACATCTCGGACGTGGACGACCCCGACGCGGGCCAGCGCGTCGGCGAGCGCGTGGCCGGCGAGACGGAACAGTCGATGTACGCGGCCCTCGACCTGCCGCTTGTGCCGCCGGAACTCCGCGAGGACCGTGGCGAGATCGAGGCGGCCGCAAACGACGACCTGCCGGCGCTCGTCACCGAGGACGATCTCCGCGGCGACCTCCATCTCCACACCGACGCCTCCGACGGCGACGGCACGGTAGCGGAGATGATCGAAGGGGCCGCGCGCCGAGGCTACGACTACCTCGCCGTCACGGACCACGCGACCGGTCCGGGCATGGTCGGCGGCGTCGGCGTCGACGACGACGCACTACTGGAACTCGCGGAGCGCGTCCGTACGGCCGCCGCCGACACCGACCTCACCGTCTTCACGGGCGTCGAGGCGAACATCGGTGCGGACGGGACGGTGAGCGTCGCCGACGACGTGCTCGCGGAACTCGACTGCGTGGTCGCGTCCCCACACGTCTCCCTCGACAGCGACGGCACCGACCGCCTGCTTGCCGCGGTCGAACACCCCGAGGTGAACGTCCTCGGCCACCCGACCGGCCGCCTGCTCAACCGCCGCGAGGGACTTGACGTTGACATGGAGGCGGTCGCTGCGGCCGCCGCGGCCAACGACACCGCCCTCGAAATCAACGCGAATCCCCACCGGCTGGACCTCCGTGGCGGCTACGTAAAGCAGGCCATCGAGGCGGGCGCGACCATCGTCATCGACACCGACGCGCACGCGGCTTCGAATCTCTCCTTCGCCCGATTCGGCGTCCACACCGCCCGTCGCGGCTGGGCCGAGGCCGACGACGTGCTCAATACACGCGACGCCGACGCCGTCGCCGACTTCCTCGGCCTGTGAGCTCGTCGCTCTCCGGCCCGTTCCTGCTCGACGTGATGTGTGGCAAACTCGCCACCTATCTGCGCTTCTGTGGCTACGACGCCGCCTACGCGCTCGACCGCGAGGTGGAGGCCGACGACGCGATACTCGCGATGGCCCGCGAGGAGGACCGACGGCTCCTCACGCGGGACGTGGCGCTGGCAGAACGGGCCGGCGACCGCGGCTTCCTGCTCCACGACCGCGATGTCGAGGGGCAACTCCGCGAACTCGCCGCCGTCGAACTCGACCTCACGCTGGACGAGCGACCGGCGCGGTGTGGGATGTGCAACGGCCCCGTCGAGCGCGTACCGGCGGACGCGAGCGTCCCCGAGTACGCACGCGACCCCGAGGAGACGGCGGTGTGGCGCTGTCGCGCCTGTGGACAACACTTCTGGAAGGGGACACACTGGTGGCAGGTCAAAGAGACGCTCGCCGAGCTTTAGTCCGTGTTCGGCAGCCACTGGTCGCAGGCCTCCATGTCGTCCATGCGCTCGTCGTGAAGCCCGCAGTACGGCTGGAGGCCGTCGTCCGTCCGGACGTAGCGGAACTTCTCGCAGTTGCCACAGTAGGCGTCGTCCTCTGCGGGAACCGACCGGGACGACCCGGCGTCTGATCCGCCCGTTCGCGTCGCGTCGCGACTCGGCCGCGTCGACACCTTGTCGGGGCCGGCGTCTGCGGTTCCGCTCGTCCCTGCGGATGCACCGTGATCGCTGCTCCACGTCGACTCGTCGGCGGTCGTCACGGACGCGCCGCCGTCCGAGACGGTCGAACTCGGCGGGTCGCTCCGGTTCGTCTGCGTCGGCGTGCCGCCGTCGGGGTCGTTCCCGAGCAGGCCGATGCCGCCGAGGCCCTGCCGGAGGCGGTCGTTCGACACCTCGACGACCTTCGTGCGGCCGGCCTTCGTCACCTCCAGTCGGACGGTGCCGCCGGGGTCGTTGCGCGCCTTGAAGTTCGCCACGGCGACGAACAGACACCAGAACGTGGTGATCACGCCGACGAAGTAGACGACGGTGACGGGAAGCGTGTAGTCGGGCGTCATCCCGAACCACTGGCTGGGGTACACGGAGACGAACGCGCCGACGCCGACGAGTGCGACACCGGCACCGAGCACCCCGGCCGCGCGGATACGGCGCGACGCCTTCGGCAGCACGGTCATCGCGCCGAGAAACGTCGCCGGGAGGCCGAGTCCGGCCAGCACGCCGGCGAGTTCGCGGGCCGCGAACTTCGAGAGGCCGAAGACGCTCCCTTCCCCGGCCGACGTGCCGACGAGGATACCGGCGACTGTCAGCACGGCGCCGACGGCGAAGAGCGCGACACCGGCGTACAGTCGTCGCCGGTCTGCCCCGCCGGCTCCCCCTTCGTACACGTCAGCGAGGCTGGTCATACCCCGTATTCTACGGCAAACGACAAAAAACTGCGTCAGACGCGCGACGGACGGAGTGACAAAGACCTTAACCGCACCGTCGGTGAGTTCAGGTCATGAAAGCAGTCGTGCTCGCCGGGGGATTCGCAACACGGCTCTGGCCTATCACCCGTCACCGGCCGAAGATGCTGCTCCCAATCGGCGACACCACGGTCATCGACCGCGTGTTCGCCGAACTCGAAGCCGACGACCGGATCGACGAGGCGTTCGTCTCCACCAACGCCGCCTTCGCCGACGAGTTCGAGACGTATCTCGCCGACAGCGAGTTCACGAAGCCGACGCTCTCCGTCGAGGAGACGACCGAAGAAGACGAGAAGTTCGGCGTCGTCGGCGCGCTCGCGCAACTCGTCGACCGCGAGGATATCGACGACGACCTCGTCGTGGTCGCCGGCGACAACCTCATCGGCTTCGACCTCGCCGAGTTCGTCGACGCCTTCGAGGCGAACGACGGGCCGACGCTCGCCGCCTACGACGTGGAGACCCGCGAGAAAGCGACCGCCTACGGCGTCATCGACACCGAAGACGGTCGGGTCGTCGACTTCGAGGAGAAGCCCGACGACCCGCCGAGCACGCTTGTCTCCATCGCCTGCTACGCGTTCCCCCGCGAGTCGCTCCGCTTCGAGGAGTATCTCGCCGACGGCAACAACCCCGACGAACCGGGCTGGTTCGTCCAGTGGCTCGTCGACCGCGACGAGGTGTACGCGTTCCCCTTCGAGGCGGCGTGGTTCGACATCGGCACGCCCGAGTCGTATCTGGAGGCGGTCGCGTGGGCACTCGACGGAGACGCGCTCGTCGCCGACGACGCCACCGTCGTCGACAGCGACCTCGGTGCGAACGTCCACGTCATGTCCGGCGCTCGGGTCGTCGACTCCCGGCTCCAAAACACCGTCGTCTTCCCGAACGCGACGGTGCTCGACTGCGAGATCCACGACTCCATCGTCGACGAGGAGAGCCGCGTCGAAGACATCGACCTCGCGGGCGCACTCTTGGGCGCTCACTCGCAACTGACGAACGGGGAGTGACGCGTCAGCGAAGCGTGGCGTCCGTGATCTCGATATGCCCTCTGTCGCCGTTCCACACCGTCTCGTAGGTCAGGTCGACCCGCCGGTCGGTGTGTGGCCCGTCGACGACGAACGTCTCGAACTCGCCGCCCTCACCGAGGAGGTGGACGCCGTACTCCTCGTTGAGCCGTTCTAACTCCGCGAACGCCTCCTCGTCGAGCGTGCGCCCGAGCCACGACTCGTCGAGTCCGTAGGCGGCCACCTGAACGACGACGATCTCGAAGCCGGCATCGAGCATCGCGTCCGCGAGCGAGCGGGGATTCTCCTGCCACAGCGGCGCGAACAGTTCGGCGTCGAGACGGTCACACATCGCCTCGATGCGCGAGGTCTGGTACTCGCTTTCGACCGCGCCGGCCGTGACGCCGCCAATGTTGCCCCACTCCTCGGCGAGGGCTTCGAGCGCGCGCTCCATCGGCTCCAGTTCGCGGTCGCCCTGCGCGCTCGCGTCGGTAGCCTCGTCGGCCCCGAAGTCGTCCGGCGACACCTCCACGAGGTCGATGCCGATTGCCTCACTAGCGAGGCGCGCCAACTCCGTCGCCGGCGTGTGGTACATGTACGAGTCGCCCGCCGGGTGGACGGTGAGGAGTCGCTCGACGGGGTGGCCCGCCTC
This sequence comes from Halobacteriales archaeon QS_9_67_17, assembly GCA_003023185.1. Lineage (GTDB taxonomy): Archaea > Halobacteriota > Halobacteria > Halobacteriales > Haloarculaceae > Halosegnis. The sequence goes on from PXSB01000047.1 coordinate 21,677, forward strand.
CAGCGCCCGGTAGAGCGCCCACGCGGAGTCTTTCCCCCCGGAGAACAGCGACACCCACGGGTCGTCGGTCATGGCCGGCGTTGACGGCGGCGCGGCTTACGGCTGACGGCTCACGGGCTCTGGAACTCCGCGGCCACGTCGCGGCCGGTGAGATACGAAGCGACGACGACGCCGGCGACGGAGATGGCGATACTCGCGAACACGAAGACGACGAGCCGCTCCAGCCCGCCGAGTGCGAGCGGGTCGACCGTCACCGGCCCCGCCGAGATGCCCGGTGCGCGGGCAGGACCGATGATCTCGCCGCGTTCGAGGAAGTAGGCCGCGAAGCCGCGCACCACGAGGCCGACGGCGACGACGCCGAAGGGGAGATTCAGGAGCGCCGACCGCACTCCTTCGTCGCCGAGCAGTTCGTCGATCAGACGGCCGGTCGAAGCGGCCAGCGCCGCCGTCGCCAGCCACGGCACGGCCGCAAAGACGAACTGCATCGCGCCGAGAAACGCGCCGGCCGTCGCTAAATCGGAGGCAGCGATGGCCCCGACGAACAGCCCGACGGCCGCCAGTCCCGCGCCGACGACGTAGGTGACGAGCGACACCTGTCCGGAGTAGAACGCCTCGCGGAGCCGACCCGGGACCGAGGCGGCGAACTCGTCGATCCCGAGCCCCTTGTACAGCAGGAACACGCCCAGCGCGGCGACCATCACCGCGACGGCGAGCGCGGCCGACTCGACGAAGAAGAGGAGTATCGGGAAGGCGAGCAGCGTCGCGCCGACCGGGACGAGCACCGTCGAGCGGAGTTCCTCGTCGGCGAGGAACTGCTTGAGCAGGTAGTACGTCGACTCGATGTCGTGGCTCTGGCGGACGACCACGCGGTCGACGGCGTCGACCTGCAGCCGCGACTCGACGATGGGGACGAGCCGCTCGGCCTCGGCGCTGGCGACGACGACCACCGCCGACTCCGGGTCGTACCGCTCGACTATCTCGTCGACGCCGCGCGCGACGGCGCGGTCGGCCCGCACCGCGTCGCCGCTCCCCGAGACCACCGCCACCTCGACGGCCTCGTTCTCGTCGCGCAGGTCGCGCGCCACCTTCAGCGCCTCCAACAGCGAGTTGACCCGCGAGTCGCTGGGGTCGTCGATGCCGACATCCGTGACGAGTGCGCGGACCGCCTCCCAGCCGACGACCGGTTCGTCGGTCAGGCCCCCCTCTCGGTCGACGCACACCACCAGCGTGCTCACGACCGAGCGGAGGGTACGGGCCAGTAAAAGCTTTCCAGTCGTTCACGACGGTATCGGGCCAGCAGCAGTGGACGGTAGGGGGACTACAGCCGGAAGTCGGCGTCGCCGTCCACCGCGTCGGCGATGCCGCTGCCGAAGGCGTACGCCATGGCGGTTGCCCCGCCGCGGAGTCGCCCGAGTGGTCCCTCGCTGGGCTCGAACTCCTCGATTGCCACCTCGGCGTCGAGCCGGTCCTCCAGCCGCGCCTCCACGTCCTCGCGGGTACCGATCTCGTCGATCAGGCCGAGTTCGTGGGCTTCCTCGCCGAGATACACCTTCGCCTCCGTCGAGCGGACGAACTCGGGGTCGAGGTCACGCCCCGCGGCGACCCGCTCGACGAACTCGTCGTAGTAGCCGTCGATGAGTCCCTGAAGGTACTCCCGCTCCTCGTCGTCGAGGTCGGTGAACGGAACGCCGGCCTCCTTGAACTCGCCGGCCGTCAGCTGCTCGTAGGAGACGCCGACCCGGTCCAGCAGGTCGGTGGCGGTGAACCGGGAGCCGCGCACGCCGATGGAGCCGACGATGCTTCCCCGGCGGGCCCACAGCTCGTCACACGCGCTGGCGATCCAGTAGCCGCCCGACGCGCAGGTATCCGTCGCGTACGCGACCGTCGGCCCGTCGAACCGCTCGGCGGCGAGGCGGATGTCGTCGCTCGGGACGACCGCGCCGCCCGGCGTGTTGAGCTTCACGACGAGCGCGTCTGCGTTCGGGTCCTCGTCGGCCCGTTCGATCTGTTGGACTATCTCGTCCGCGCCGGGGGTGGTCGGCGAGGACGGCACCGGCCCGCCGTCGCCGTCACGGGTGATCGCCCCTTCGACGGCCACCTGTGCGACGTTGTACGCCGGGAACTTCGCGGCGGCGACGTTGCCCGCGATACGGACCGCGACGCCGAGCGTCGCCAACAGCAACAGGACGCCGAGCAGGTCCGCGAGGTCGGCGGGGAACCGGACGAAGAGCGCCCAGCCGGCGACCGCGCCGACGACGAGCGCGAGTCCGAGGAGCGCCCCCCGGCCGAGCATGTCCGTCGTGTCGTTCATACCCCTGCGTGGAGGGCGTCGATGAAGAAACTCCCGTTACCCACGGAACGCTTATCAGAACTTATCGAGAACGACGGCTGTGCTCGCGTTCCCGCTCCAAATGGGCATTCCGGGTGGACCGGAACTGCTCATCATCCTCCTCATCAGCCTCGTCCTCGTCGCGATCCCGACGTATCTCGTCTACCGGGATGCCAAGCGACAGCAGAACGACAACGCCGCGCTCTGGGGGGTTGCGACGCTACTCGGCGGACTGGTCGGGAACCTCCTTGGCACGCTGCTGGTCGTCGTCATCTACCTCATCGCCGGACGGGACTGAGCAGTCAGTCGTCTGCTACCACGGTGACGGCGAACCGACAGAACCGGTCGTTTCTCTGTTCATGTGGCGTATCCGTTCGACTGGCCCAGCAGGAGCACAACAGGCATCCGCGAGAGAGCGTAGCGACCGAGCGG
>PXSB01000047.1:24449-27944 GCA_003023185.1 Halobacteriales archaeon QS_9_67_17
AGCGAGGTTCCGTAGCGGCGACCGACTAACGCGAGCCGACCAACGGGAGGCTCGCGGCTGGAGGGAGCCGCGCATATTTTCCGCACGTTTTTGCCTGACTGAGCGTTCGCTGACGGAGTCAGCGAACGCGAAGGAAGTGCAAAAAGTGCGCTACAGTAGACCAGTCTTCTGCAGCTTCATCAGGTCCTCGGTGTCGAGGGTTTCGCCGTTCTGGAACGCCTCGTAGATCTCCTCGGCCTCTTCGCGAGCCTCTTCCTCCTTGGCCTCTTGCGCTTCCTTCTCCTCGGCTTCCTCCTCCTCGTCGAGTTCGCGGAGTCGCTTCTGGACGCGGACGAAGTCCTCGTGGTGGCGGTCGGCCGCCTCCTGGGCGTCGACGAACTTCTCGTGCCACTCGTCGGCCTCGTCGCGGATCTCGTCGGCCTCGCGGTAGGCCTCGATCATCTGGTTGTGGTGCTCTTGGGCCTTGTCGGCGAGCTCCGTCACCTTCTGGTGGTGTTCGGACGCCTCCGCGCGGACCTCTTGGGCCTTCTCCTTGATCTCTTCGAGTTCGCCGGACTGGTCGAGCTTCTCCTTGCGGTCGGCCAGCTTCTCGCGCTTCTCCTCGATCTCTTCGATGAGTTCGCGCTCGTCCTCGGTGGAGAGAACCTCCGTCTGCTGTTTGAACTCGAGGTCTTCGATCTCGTCTTGCAGCTGATCGACGGACTTCCCCTCGTTGAGTTCGAGGTCGTCCTTCAGCGTGTCGACCTTGTCGAACAGCTCGTTGGCCTTCGCGTTGAGCTCGTTGCGCTGCTCCTTGTGCTCCTGCACCTGCTCGTTGAGCTCGTCGCGCTGCTCGCGGTGCTCCTGTGCCTCGTCGACCTTCTCGCGGGTCTTCGCGTTGAGTTCGTCGCGCTCCGAGGCGCGCTCGGAGGCCATCTGATTCAGGTCGTTGCGCCGGTCGCGGAGCTGGCCGGCCTTCTTGATGAGCTGTCCTTTGTTGTCCGTCTCGAGTTCTTCGTCGGTGAGCGAGATGTTGTCGCTCTCTTCGATGCTTTCTGCCATGGTTACGAATCTATCCCATTACCGCTCCGAGTACAGCACCGGCTCGAAAGAAGTGAGCAACCTCGGACAAGCTGATTCCCTGTCATTCTGGTTGGCTGGCGATGCTGAACGCCGGAGGCGTTCTGGTGACTACACATTTGGCTCACCCATATTTAAACTCTTTCCCTGTCGAGACGGCTGTAAACAACTGACACGGGGCGTCTACTCCCGCGAGAACAGTTGCCACGCTCCTGCGCGATCATATAAACGTCGCCTCGAAGCCACGGGCTGAAGGCGACCGACCCCACACCGAGGGTATGGAGCAACTCGTCCGTGCGCGGGGCCACGAACACGTCCGTGCCGAGCACGCGAGCACGTGGGAGCTAACGAGCGACGACTGGCTGACGCCGGCCGGCGACTGTATCCTCGGCGTCGAGACCGACACCGTCCCGGCCGACTTCGACGACGCGTTCGTCGCGGCCTGTCAGGACAGCGACGCGGTCATCGAGGCGACCCTGCACGTCGACGGCCACGAGCAGGTGATCGAGGGTTCCGGTCACCCGGATCTCACCTTCGCGGACGACCGCTCGCTCGTCGCGCGGACGAGCGACTACATCGACGACCGGACGGTCATGCTTGACGCGGACGCAGCCGCCGCAGACGTTGACCGCGCGCTTATCGACGCGCTCGCCGACGGGGCCGACCTCGAATGCGTCCTCCGGGTGGCGTAGCAAGCGCGCTCGCCGGGCTCAGAGCGCGTCGAGCGCGTCCCTGAGCTTCGCCGGTTCGAACGGCGAGTACGGCGTCCCGTCCACGACCACCGTCGGCGTTCCGTCCGCGTCGGCGTCGGCGAAGGCAGTCGTCGTCGCGTCGAGTCGGTTTTCGAACCGCTCTGCCTCGATTGCAGCGCGGACCGCCTCTGTGTCGTCGACGCCAGCGCCGTCCGCGAACGCGACCAGTCGGTCGGTCGTCGCCCACCGCTCCGACTCCGGCGGCTGGTTCGCGGCGAGATGCTCGTGGTAGCGCCAGTACGCGCCGGGGTCGATCTCCCAGACGGCGAGGCCCGCTCGGACGGCCCGCGGCGCATCGGGCCCGAGGAACGGCTCACCGTCGGTCGTGTACGCCACGCCGCGGTGGCGAAACTGGACGGCACCAGACGCGACGTACACCTCGACGAGCGTCGCCAGCGGAAGCACGCGCTCTGAGCCGACGGCGAACTCGGCACAGAACGGGCACTTCGGATTGCTGAAGTAGGTGACCACCGGCGCGCTCGTCCCAATCGTCTGATAGCGGGCCTCGTCCGGCGCGTCGGGCAGCGGCGCGTTCGCGACTGGACCGTCCGGCGGGGCACCGGGGGTCTCGGTCGCATCGCCAGCGGTGTCACCGCTGACACAGCCAGCGAGCACCGTCGCGCCCGCGCCGAGCTTCGTGAGTAGCGAGCGACGAGAGAGCGGCATACGAGACGTAGACGCGCGAGCGGTCTCAGCCTGTCGCTTCGCGGGCGCTCACTCGAACCGGAACGTCTCGAGGTTCTTCGGCGCGAACGTCCGCATGTTGAACTCGTGGTACAGCGCGCTGGAGAAGTCCTGCACGGACGACTCGTCGCCGTGGACGCACAGCACCTTCTCCGGGCGGGGATTCATCGTGCGGACGAAGTTCTCCAAGCCCTGCCGGTCGGCGTGGCCCGAGAAGCCGTCGACCGTCTCGACGCCCATCTCCAGGGAGAGCTTCTTCGACCGCGAGTTGGAGTTCGGGTCGCTGACGGGAATCTCGTCCCAGCCGTTCTGGATGCGGCGGCCGAGCGTCCCCTGTGCCTGATAGCCGACGAACACCATTCGGTTGTCCGGCTGGGGAGCGAAGTGGCGGAGCCACGACATGATGGGACCGCCGGTAACCATCCCCGAGGTGGAGAGCACGATACAGGGACCGCCGTCCGCGACCTCTTGGCGCTCCTCCTCGCCGCCGTCGATGTGGTTGAACTGCTCGGCGAGGAACGGGTTCTCGTCCTCGTGGAAGATGCGGTCGCGCAGGTCGTCGCGGAGATACTCGGGGTAGGTGGTGTGGATGGCCGTCGCCTCCCAGATCATCCCGTCGAGGTGGACCGGCATCTCCGGGATGTCGCCCGACCGCATCGCTTCCTCGATGACGAGCATCATCTCCTGTGATCGCCCGACAGCGAACGCCGGGATGAGCACCTTGCCGTCGTCCTCGTACGTCTCGTTGATGACGCGCTTGAGGTGGCGCTCGGAGTCCTCTTGGTCCGTCTGGTAGTCGTTGCGGCCGCCGTAGGTGGACTCCATGACGAGCGTCTCGACGCGGGGGAACTCGTTGACCGCGCCGTTGAACAGCCGGGTGTCGTCGTAGTGGATGTCGCCGGAGAAGGCGACGTTGTAGAGGCCGTCGCCGATGTGGAAGTGACACACCGCCGACCCGAGGATGTGGCCGGCGTTGTGCATCGTGAGCTTCACGTCCGGC
>PXSB01000048.1:0-5046 GCA_003023185.1 Halobacteriales archaeon QS_9_67_17
GATGTTCGCGTTCGCCGTCCAGAGCACCACCGCCGCGGCCCCGCCGACGAACCGCGTGAGGAGATACGTCGGATACGTCGACGCGACGGTGCCCGCCAGCGCGGCGACGACGAACACCCCCACCCCACCCCACACGAGCATCCGGTTGTCGTACCGGTCCATCAGGAAGCCGCCGGGAATCTGCAACAGCACCCACCCGAGGAAGACGACGCTGATCGACAGCCCTGCGGCCGGCTTGTCGATACCGAACGCCTCGACCACCAGCGGCAGGATGCTCGCCGGCCCGAACAGATAGGCGTTGAACCCGGTAGAGACGAGGAAACACGCGGCGAGGACGAGCCACGCCCGCCGCATCGACGTCTCGTTCATGCGCGCCCTCCTCCGGGGGCGGACAAAACCCCGACGGTCGCGGCGACGCGGATGGGACTATCGGGAAAACGTTGAGAGGATAGTTCCGGGAGGATTCGAACCTCCGTCGTAGCCCCCAGAAGGCTACATGATTGGCCACTACACCACGGAACTACGTTCGACAAGACGGTGTTCTCCGACTAAATCCTGTCGCTTTGGGATGCCCGCCCCGACGCTCACTCCCGGAACCGCTCGTAGGCCGCCCACGAGGGGTCGGTGCCGGGATGTGTGAGTCGCTCGCCGTCGGCGTACAGCCCGTCACCGTCGCGGACCCGGCCGGTGACGGCCGCGCGTGTCCCACAGTCGCGGAGGGAATCGACCACAGCTTTGGCGTCGTCGGACGCGATGGCGACGAGGAGCGTGCCCGACGAGGTGACCTGCAGCGGGTCGACGCCGATAGCGTCACAGACGGCGCGGACGCCGTCGCCGTACGGGAGCGCGTTGGGGTCGAGGTCGATACGGACGCCCGCGCTCTCGGCCATCTCCGCGAGGCCGCCCTGCACGCCACACTCGGTGGCGTCGTGCATCGCGTGGACTCGTCCGGTGTCGACCGCGGCGAGTGCGTCCTCGACACAGCCCGTCTCGTCGAGCCGTTCCTGCGCCGTCGCGACGGTCGCGGCGTCCAGTCCGAGCGCGTCGGGGAACATGGTTGCGAACAGGCCCGCCGTCTCCGCCGCGGGTCCGGTAGCGACGACGAGCGCGTCGCCCGGCTCGGCACCGTCGGGCCGGATCACGTCCTCGTGGTCGCCGACGCCGAGGACGGTCGCCGCGCCGACCCACGGGAACTCGACGCCCGCGTACCGGGCCGTGTGGCCGGTCGCGACGCTCACGCCGAGTTCGCGGGCGCGTTCGTCCATCGCCCGCCACGCCGCGGCGAACTGCTCGTCGGTCATCGCTGGCGGGAGCGAGAACCCCACCGCGACGTGCGAGGGTGCGATACCCGACACGGCTACGTCCGCGAGACAGATGTCCAGCGCGAACCGGCCGGCGCGCTCGAAGCCGAGCCCCGGCGGGAGCGACAGCGGATCGGTGGCGAGCACGAGCGCCTGTCCACCCACGTCGAGAACGCCGAAGTCGACGCCGGCCGTCGGTCCCAGCCGCACGTCGTCGCGGTTCGCGCCCAGATGTGGGTAGACGGTTTCACGGAGGAATTCGCCGTCGACCTTGCCGAGATTGCTCATGACGGAGGCTGGTCCGGTCGCGGCAAAGGCCTCCCGCTCGGCTTTGCCCATCGGCACCGCTAAGAGGCGACCGTCGCAAGCGCGTGTATGTACGTCGGACGCTTCGTCGTCGTCTCGCCGTCGGTCGCCGCCTACCGCGTCTCCTCGCGGTCGTTCCCGAACCGGCACGTCTACGAGCGAGACGGCGCGCTCGTCGTCGGCCCGACCGAGGACGCCCCGGCGACGGACAACCCATACATCGCGTACAGCTGTTCGCGAACCGCGGGCGGGACTGCCGTCGTCGGCAATGGCTCGCACGTCGACCCGATCACGGAGAAACTGTCGCTCGGCTATCCGGCTCGTGACGCGCTCGTGACCGCGCTCCACGCGCTCGACTTCGAGAAGGACGACTACGACACGCCCCGCGTCGCGGGCACCGTCTCGACGGACGGCGAGGCGTACGTCGGCTGTGTCCGCCGGGACGCGCTCCACGTCCAGCGGGTCGAGGAGCCGATGCTCGTCGCCACCTACGAGAAGAACACGCCCGAACCGTTCGCGTTCGACGCGACGACCGCGAGCGGGGCCGCCCGCGAGGCGTACGACCTCGGTTTCGAACACGCCGTCTGTGCCGCGGCCGTCGCGCCCGCCGACGACGGCTTCGAGACCGCGTTCGTCAACGAGTGATTCGCTGACACTAAACGGGTCGCGGTCCTACGGGCTGGCATGCTCGTCGGCGTGCTCTCCGACATCCACGGCAACAAGCCCGCGCTCGACGCCGTCCTCGCCGACATGCCGGACGTGGACGCGCTGGTGTGTGCCGGCGACGTGGTCGGCTACAACCCGTGGCCGGCAGAGTGCGTCGACGCGCTCCGCGACCGCGAGGTGCCGACGGTCATGGGCAACCACGACCGCGCGGTCGTGACGGACACCGGCTTCGGCTTCAACTCGATGGCCGGCGCGGGCGTCCGCTACGCCCGCGAGCAGCTGAGCGACGCCCAACTCGCGTGGCTCGATGCGCTCCCGACCGAGCGCACCGTCGACGGGATCAAACTCGTCCACGGCCACCCCGATGACCCCGACCGGTACACGTATCCGCGGATGTTCTCGACGACGCTGCTCGGCGGCGAGGACGCACTCGTCATGGGTCACACCCACGTGCAGTATCACGAGCGCTACGACGCCGGCGTCGTCTGCAACCCCGGAAGCGTCGGCCAGCCGCGCGACGGCGACCCGGACGCGGCGTACGCGCTCCTCGACACCGAGACGCTCGACGTGACGGAGCGGCGTGTCCCGTACGACGTCGAGGCGGTCGTGGAACGGGTCGAATCGGTCGATCTGCCCGCCGAGATCGGGACGCGGCTCCGGACGGGCCGCTAAAACTCGACCGACTGTATCAGCTCCAGCGCCTCCTCGCGGTCGTCCCAGTCGACGAAGACGCCGACGGAGGTGCCCGAACTGATCACGTCGTGGACAGTGAGACGGTTCTCCGCGAGCGGGGTGAGCGCCCGGTAGATAGTGCCGGGTTCGGTGGGGAGGCCGTCACCGGTGACGCGGACGACGGCGAGATCATCGTTGACAGTCACGGACGAGAGCACCTCCTCGGTGACGACGGCGTCGTGGAGGATCGTCTCGGCCTCCTCGGCGCGAGCGGCGTCGAGATAGAAGGTGATGGAGTCCATCCCGCTGGAGACGGCGTCGATGTTGATGTCTGCCTCGGAGAGGGGGGCCGACAGATCCGAGAGCACGCCCGGCTGGTTGCGGACGGCGCGGCCGGCGATAGTGATACACGACAACCGGCCGTCGCGGAGGTCGATGAGGTTCTCGAACTGCCCCTCGATGTGGGTGCCGCCGGCCAGCAGGTCGCCGTGCTGGTAGTGGACGACGCGAACGTCCATCCCCTCGGTCTTGTACGCGAGTGCGGAGGGAGCGACGACCTCTGCGCCCCGAAAGGAGAGGTTACGCAGTTCGTCGACGGTGATTTCACCGACGTTGCGGGCCCCCTCGACGACCGTCGGGTCGCCGGTCATGACGCCCTCCACGTCGGTGACGATGACGACCTCGTCGGCGTCCATGTAGTTGCCGAGCATGACGGCCGTCGTGTCGGAGCCGCCGCGGCCGAGCGTCGTCACGTTGCCCGCATGATCCTGCGCGAGGAAGCCGGTCACGACGGGGACGAAGCCCTCCTGTGACATCGCGTCGGCCAGCGCCTTCGAGCGGCCGGTCGTCTCGTCTACGTCCACCTCGCCGCGCTCGTCCGTGATGACTGGCCACTCACCGTGACCCGGTTCGAAGAAGCGGGCGTCGACATCGCGGGCGGCCAGCGCCGCCTTCAGCATGCGGACGGCGGTTCGCTCGCCCATCGAGACGATCTCGGCGCGGTCTGCCTGCTCGGCGTCGAAACTGATCGCCTCAAGTAGGAAGTCGGTCGTCGACCCCATCGCGCTCGCGACGACGGTCACTTCGTGGCCGGCCTCCACCGCCGCGGCGATGGAGTCGGCCGCCCGGTTGACGCGGTCACCGTTCCCGAGCGACGTGCCGCCGAACTTGGCTACGACGCGCATTCGACCACCTGAGCTACCGTACGGTCGTGCATGGAAGTCCTACCCTACCGGACGTGATAATCCCTTCCATGCGCGGAAGCGTTGCCTCACCCATCCGAGGGCGAGGGCGTCGAACCTGCGGCCGCGCCGTCGCCCACCGGCGTCGTCTCGCTCGCCGTCTCGTCCGACGAGGGAGCCTCGGCTTCGGGGTCGGTCCCGTCGGCTGGCTCTGCGGGCGGTTCCGCGGCTGTTTCTCCTTCCTCAGCGGCTTCCTCCTCTGCGGCCATCTCCGCCTTCGGGTCGAAGGTGACCATCCCGGTGCCGGCGGTGTACTCGTATGCGCGCCACTCCGGCACCACCAGCGCGCCGTTGAGCTTCCGGATACGTGCCTGTTTGATCAGCGCGTCCGGCACGATCTCGTCGTTGAGCCGGAGTTCCACCAGCCCGTCCATCACGTACGCCAAGTCGTGTGGGAACTGGTCACCGCCGCCACCGCCGCCCCCCAGCGCGGCCCCAGCGAACACAGGGACGAAGCGACCCTTACACACGTCGGCGCGTACGTCCTTCACGAAGTCGTACGCCTGCACCGGCTGGACGAGCGTGCCCAGCTCCGTGAGCGAGTCGACGATGACGATCCCTTCGTCGACCATCCCCCGGCCTTCGAGTGCGTTGTCGAGTTTGTTGCCCACCTCGTTGATGTCGCTCGGGTCGCGGACGGTCGTGGTGGCCTCGCGGGCCACGTCCGAGAGGTAGACGTTCAGCTCGTCCATCCGCTCGAACAGGCGGTCGCGGTCGTCCAGCCGGTAGGTGAAACAGTCGACGATGTGGAACTGGCCTCGCTCCAGATACGGGAGCACGTTCCAGTCTAGCGTGAGGAACTGCTGAACGACCGCGCTCGGCGGCTCCTGAAACGACACGAGGACGACCGGCTCGCCCCG
>PXSB01000048.1:5195-7213 GCA_003023185.1 Halobacteriales archaeon QS_9_67_17
GGTCAGCCGGTCCCGACACGCCTCGGAGCAGAACATCCGCTCGGTGCCGTCGACCGTCGCCTCGACGGTGGCGTCCGGTATCGGGAGCCGGCAGAACGCGCAACTCGCCGCCGACTCGTCGTCGCCGGGTGGCGACTCTGCCCCGTCAGTCCCCTCGCTCATGCGCCGGCGTACGTCCTCATCCCCCGAACGCGTTTCGGTCGGCCGCCACGCAGACTGGGACACGACTGTCACGCCGAGCAGTATTCAGATGATGGGTCGTTGCCTGACTACGCAACCGTGGGGTGGGACTGAAAGGGGCCGTCATCGGCGGCATCGCCGCCGATTGCTCGGGAGAGCGTCGCTCTCCCGGTGGGCGCTGTGGGAAGCACGGCGTTCGGAAGACGCGGTGCGTCTTCCGCAGCCCATCAGAAATCTTCGATTTCTGAGGACGACGAAAGCACCGTAGCGAACGTAGTGAGCGAGGAGCGCAGCGAGCCGCGGCTGGTCGGGCGTCCGGGGGCTTTCTACACTTCGTCGCTATTCTACTCTCCAGAGACACTCTTAGCTGAACATCACTCCACCGGCCGGCGACACCCTTTCGGTCCCCGTCGTTGTGACACGGGCATGGACGAACGCCGCGCACTACTGGTGGACGCCTTCGCCGATGAACCGCTTGCGGGCAACGCCGCCGGGGTCATGCCCGACGCCGCAGGGCTCTCGGCGGGGCAGATGCAGGCGGTCGCCCGCGAACTGAACGCCTCCGAGACGGCGTTCCTCCGCCCGAGCGAGACGGCCGACCGACGGGTTCGCTACTTCACCCCCACGCAGGAGGTGGACCTGTGTGGCCACGCGACGATAGCCAGTCACGCGCTGCTCGCCGCCGAGGGACTGGCCGACGGGACGTACACGCTGGAGACGAACGCCGGCATGCTCGATATCGAACTCGACGGCGAGACGGTGTGGATGACGCAGAACCCGCCGGAGATACGCGAGGTCGACCCCGGCTACGAGACGGTCGCCGACGCCCTCGGCGTTCGCGAGTCGGCGCTGACGGGACTGCGCGACGACCTCCCGCTTGTGCGGGCGTCGACGGGGCTTCCCTTCCTGATGATGCCCGTCGAGTATCTCTCGGATTTGAGCAAGATGGACCCCGACACGGGGGCAGTCGAGACGCTCGCCGCCGACCACGACTGCACGGGCGTGTACGTCTTCACGTTCGACACGCTGGCGAGCGAGTCGACGCTTCACGCACGGATGTTCGCCCCCGGCGCGGGCGTGCCGGAGGACCCGGTGACGGGAACCGCATCGGGGGCCTGCGGGGCGTATCTCGACCGATTCGGCGCGCTCGACCCGACGCCCCCGGAGATGGTGTTCGAGCAGGGCCACTTCCTCGACCGCGACGGCCGCGTGTACGTCGAGGCGAGCGACGCGACAGCCCGAGGCGAGGTCCGCGTCGGCGGCACGGCAACAATCACGCTGGACGGGGAACTCCGCGTGCCCGAGACCGACGACGACGGAATCATCCAGGCCTGACCGGGGTGGAGACCGTTCCACGATGGGCGGGCACCGTCCCGCACGTCCGACGGCGTGGAATCCCCCGCGATCTGTACGCGTTGTCCGCGAGCGCCTCGCCGGTCGCCCGAGAACGATACGCGATAGGACGGTACCGTCACCCACCCGAAATCACCGTCGGCGACGGCGAAAACGGCGGAAGCTCCTCCGACGTAGCGTCGAGACGGATATTTTCAGGCCACGCAGGAAAATTATAAGTGGGTGCGTCCGATAACAAGGAAGACAGACACAGAAACCAAGGCTACGTTCCCAACACACCCCCCACGAACACTGTAAACTGAGCCGCGGCGCTCAGTCGGTCGACACAGTACGCTAACCAACCCCCCCAATCGACCGCAGAGAATGACACGCATCTCACGGCAGCACAACGAGTCTAACGCACAGGCAGCCGACCCCGAGGAAAACATCGACCCGGACAACCTCGTCCGAACGGCGAACGGCGAGCTGATGGACGAGGAGACCGG
>PXSB01000049.1 GCA_003023185.1 Halobacteriales archaeon QS_9_67_17
GCCTGCGACCACGTCTCGCGGGCCACGTTCGGGTAGTCGACGCCGGCCGCGAAGTCGAGCGTCACGCTCCGGTCGGCGTCGCGGTCGACCGCCGTCACGCGCCACGGCTCGTCCGGGCGCTTGGGGTCGCCTTCGACGGTGGCCTCCACGAGGTCGCCGGTCGTCATCTCGTCGAGCGTCGGCTGGAGCGACTCGTCGTAGCCGGTCTGGTACACCGTGTAGAGCCGTTCCGACGCCACCTCGAAGAGATTCAGGTGGAGCACCGCGTCGAGCACGCGGTAGACGCGGAACGTTCCCACGGTCGTCTCCATGCCCGAAACGAGGCGACGGCGACTGATACCGCTTTGGCTACGCCGGCTTCGCCATCCGACGGTGCGGGATGCCGGCGTCGTCGAACGGCTCGTCGTCCTGCACCCCGTAGCCGCGCCGCTCGTAGAACCCGACGACCGGCACCTGCGCGTCCAACACGAGTCGGTCGTACCCCTCCTCGGTCGCGTACGACTCGACGGCGTCCATCACCCTGTCGCCGTACCCCTCGCCGCGTCGGTCGGCGACGACAGCGACCCGCTCCACTTTCAGCGCGCGCTCGTCGCTCCCGTCGTAGGGGCGGACGCGGGCCGTCGCGATTGGGTCGCCGTCGTCGCGCACGAGGAAGTGGGTCGCGGCCGGGTCGCGGCCGTCCACCTCGCGGTCGTACGGCACGCCCTGCTCGTCGACGAAGACCCGCTCGCGAACGTCGAGCGCGGCCTCGAAGTCGGCCGCCTCGTAGCCGAACACGGAAACGTCCATGTCGGCGCGAGTGGCCCCGACGCCAAGTGGCTACTGTTCCTCGATACTCGCGTCGGGAGCGTTCTCCTGCACGGAGTGAATCCCCTGCTGGGCCTTCTGTTTCGAGGCGTAGCCCTCGCCCGAGTCGGCGATGATGTTCCCGTTCTCGTGGCGGAGCCGCCAGCGGTACATCCCTTCAGCGTCCTCGTACAGTTCGAACGTCGCTGTCACGAGTGTCCTTTTGGAGAACGAATATGTAAAGCTACGCGACGGCTCTCCACTGCAGGCCACCGTCCGGTCCCTGACGGTTATACGCACGCCGCGAGTACCCTCGGCTGTATGGATATCACTTGGTACGGCCACTCGACGTTCGGCGTCGAGGTCGGCGACACGAGCCTGCTGATAGACCCGTTCTTCGGCAATCCGAAGACGGAGATGGACCCCGAAGACGTACCCATGCCCAATTACGTCCTCCTCACGCACGGCCACGAGGACCATGTCGCGCACGCGGCCCACTTCTCGGACGCGACGCTCGTCGCCGTCCCCGAACTCACCAGTTACGCGCGGGCGGAGTTCGGCTTCGAGGACGCCATCGGCGGGATGGGGATGAACATGGGCGGCACCGTCGAGTGTGGCGACGCCTTCGTCACCATGGTCCGGGCCGACCACACGAACGGCCTGATGACGGAGTACGAGCACAGCGCCGGCCCGCCGGCCGGATTCGTCGTCTCCACGGCGGAGCCGACCCAAGAGACGGACACCGCGAGCGACGCCTTCTACCACGCCGGCGACACCTCGCTGATGTCGGAGATGCGTGACGTCATCGGGTCGTATCTCGAACCGGACGCGGCGGCGGTGCCCGCTGGCGACCACTTCACGATGGGACCGACGCAGGCGGCCATCGCCGTCGACTGGCTCGACGTTGATTACGCGATCCCGATGCACTACGACACCTTCCCGCCCATCGAGATCGACACCGAGGAGTTCGCCAGCGAGGTTCGAGCGACCGGAAGCGACGCGGAGGTAGTCGCGCTCGGCGGCGACGAGACGTTCTCGCTGTAGCCGCGTCAGCGTATCTTTTTAACTCCAGCCGCCCACCCACCGACTGCAATGGCAGACCTCGAATCCAACACGGTCAACGAGAGCGGCTTCCACGCGACCAGTCGCGTCGGCAACTACGAACTCTCCATCGACGCGACGAAGGAGGAAGGCCCCTCGCCGAACGAGGTACTCCTCGCCGACTACGCCTCCTGTTACACGTTCGCGTTCCGTGCCGGCGCGAAGCGCGAACACGGACTCGACTTGGGCCACATCGAGACGGAGGCCGAGGCGGATCTGGACGACGACGACGATCTCGTCGACGAGTCCGTCACCTTCCACCTCCACGTCGAGGCGGATCTGGACGACGAGGAAGTCGCGGAACTGGTGGAACTCGGCGAAGAGATCTGTCACGTCCACGCCGCGCTCCACGAGGGGATGCACGCCGAAATCGACGTGACGCCGAACGCCTGACGCGTCGCTGACGACCTTTCTTGCTCGCGCAACGAGGAAACGCTGATACCGTGTGAACACGCACGACGAGACATGAGCGACTGGCAGGACCGCATCGTCGGCGCGCGGATGACCGTCGACACGGAGTTCGCAGACCGGGTCGAGGCGAGCAGTTTCACCCGACAGGAGTGGGGACTGGTGATGACCGCCACGGAGTTCGACATCGACGACGACGGCGACCCGCGGCTGTACGCCGACACGGAGAAACTGGCCGACATCATGCCGGAGGTCGAGCGAGTGAGCGAGCAGTCGCCGATGGCCGCCGGCGGCCAGCAGGAGCAGTCCAGTGGCGGCGTGTTCGGCTCGCTGCTCTCCTCGCTCGGTCTCGGCGGGTCGAGCGGCACCTCCCTCGACGAGAAGGTGACCGAAGCAGAGGAGTTGACGCAAGGGTACGCCCGCGAGCTACAGGCCCACCTCGAAGCGAACGGCTCGTGGGAGGAAGTCCTCACCGCGTACCGAAACGAGACGGAAGCGTAGCGGCGCTCAGAGCCGAGACACGACGGCCTCGGCGACCGCGTCTGTCGACGCCTCGCCGCCGAGGTCGGGGGTGCGCGGACCATCAGCGAGCACCGACTCGACGGCCGAGCGAACCGCCTCGCCCGCCGCATCGTAGCCGAGATGCTCCAGCAGCATCGCGGCCGAGACGATGGTCGCACAGGGGTTCGCGACGCCCTCGCCGGCGATGTCTGGCGCGGTGCCGTGGACCGGTTCGAACAGCGCGTTGTCGACGCCGATGTTGGCTGACGGGAGCAGTCCGAGCCCGCCCACCAGTCCCGCCGCGAGGTCCGAGAGCACGTCGCCCGCGAGATTTGGACAGACGACGACGTCGAACTGCTCGGGGGCGAGCGGGAGTCGCGTCGCGAACGCATCCATCAACACCTCGGTCGTTTCGACGCCGTTGGCGTCGGCCACGCTCGTGACGGCGTCGCGGAACCGGCCGTCAGTCTTTCGCATCACGTTCGCCTTGTGCGCGACGTGGAACCCGTCGAGTCCGCGTTCGGTGACGTACTCGCAGGCGAACTCGGCCAACTGCTCGGAGGCGGAGGTCGTGACGACGCGCGTGAGCGTCGAAAGATCCGGGGAGAGGTCGCTCTCGTGGCCCGCGTAGACGCCTTCCGTGTTCTCGCGCAGGAAGACGAGGTCCGTCTCGGGGCGGAGGGCGTCGACGCCCGGATACGCGCGAGCCGGCCGGACGTTGACGAACGACCCGACGGCCTCCCGCAGCGGGAGGATCACGTCGGCGGCCGTCTCGCCGGCCGCGCCGAACAGCGTCGCATCCGCGTCTGCGACCGTCTCGTACGTCTCGTCGGGGAGCGGGTCGCCCGTCCGCTCGGCGACCGCGTCGCCCGCCTCCGCGTGGACGAACTCGAAGTCTGCGACGGCCTCCAGCACGCGAACCGCGGCGGGGACGACCTCTCCCCCGACGCCGTCGCCCTCGATGACGGCTATCTGCTCAGTCATCCGCGACCTGCGACTCCGGCGACCCGACGTACGGGAGCGACGCCGCCGTCTCGCGGATCGCCTCCGCGTTGGACTTCATCAGCGCGGTCGTGTCCCAGATGCCCTCGACGAGCGCCTTCCGCTGGGCCTCGTCCACCGCGACGTCGACCATGGTGTCGTCATACGTTACCGTCTCGGCGGCCACGTCGATGTCGAGTTCCCCGTCCGGGTTCGCGGCCACCCAGTCCTGGATGGCCTCGACCGTCTCGGCGTCGGCGGTCAGGGTCGGGATGCCGAGCGCGAGACAGTTGCCCGCGAATATCTCCGCGAACGACTCGCCGACGATGGCGTCGATGCCCCAGCGCATCAGCGCCTGTGGCGCGTGTTCACGCGAGGAGCCACAGCCGAAGTTCGAGTTGACGACCAGCACGTTCGCGTCCCGGAACCGGTCCTCGTTGAACGGGTGGTCCTTCGGCTCGTCCTCATCAGTAAACCGCTTGTCGAAGAACGCGAACTCGCCCAACCCGTCGAAGGTGACGACCTTCAGGAACCGGGCCGGGATGATCTGGTCCGTGTCGATGTCGTTGCCACGCACCGGGATGCCGGGGCCCGACACCTCGGTTACTTCCGGGATTTCAGTTTCTCGGCTCGCGGTTCCACCGCTCGCCCGTTCCGAGGACTCACTTCGTTCGTCCTCGCGGGAAGTCACGCTTTTACCTCCGCCTTCGGCAGGTCACGCACGTCCGTCACTTCGCCCGTCACGGCCGCGGCCGCGACCATCTCCGGCGACATCAGGACGGTGCGGCCGTCCTTCGACCCCTGCCGGCCGACGAAGTTCCGGTTCGACGAGGAGGCGCTCCGCTCGTCGCCCTCCAGCTGGTCGTCGTTCATCCCGAGACACATCGAACAGCCGGCCTCCCGCCAGTCGAAGCCGGCCCCCCTGAACACCTCGTCTAACCCTTCGGCCTCGGCGGCGGCCTTCACCCGCTGACTGCCGGGAACGACCATCGCCCGCACCGACTCGTCGACCTGCCGGCCCTTCACTATCTCCGCGGCCGCACGCAGGTCCGGGAGCCGTGCGTTCGTACACGAGCCGAGGAACGCCACGTCGATGTCGTACCCCTCCATCGACTCGCCGGGGTCGACCTCCATGTGGTCCTGGCTCCGCCGTGCGGTGTCCCGCTTGTCCTCGGGAAGCTCCTCGGGATGGGGGATCGACTCCGAGATGCCGATACCCTGTCCGGGCGTGGTGCCCCACGTCACCGTCGGCTCGAT